>JBGTHB010000063.1:0-8331 GCA_041746415.1 Coxiellaceae bacterium
GACGCTAAGTCATGTTTACAAGAGTGGTTGCAAGCGCATAAGTTTCCGTTGCCAACTTATACCGCCAAAATATTTGGCGAAGCACATCAACAACATTTTATTGCTTATTGTGAGGTAGAGGGTTTACCGCATAAAACGCAAGGCGAAAGTTCATCACGGCGTCGTGCTGAACAAATTGCCGCTGAAAAATTTTTGGAAAAAATAAATGAGCAACTCTGAACAAACACGCTGTGGTTTTATTGCGATTGTTGGTCGTCCCAATGTGGGCAAATCAACGTTGCTTAACGCTATTTTGCATAAGAAAGTGAGTATTACCTCACATAAACCCCAAACCACGCGCCATCGCTTGCTCGGCATCAAAACCGAAGGGCAGGATCAAATGGTGTTTGTGGACACGCCCGGATTACAACAAAAAACAGCTAATGAATTAAATAAATTCATGAATAAGGCCGCGTTGACTTCATTAAGTGATATTGACGTGGTGTTATTTATAGTGGAAGCAAGCGGTTGGCGCAAGCGCGACGACTGGGTATTGGAGTGTTTACAACGCATCAATGCGCCCATTGTATTGGGCATCAATAAAGTGGATATGTTGCCCAACAAAGAACAGCTGCTGCCATTTATCAAACAATGCGCGGCAAAATATGAATTTGCAAAAATTATTCCTTTTTCAGCGCGCGATCAAGATGGTGTAGCTGAGTTGGTGGCAACGCTCAAACAAGATTTGCCATTATCGCCGTGGTTTTTTCCACCAGAACAAACGGTGGATCGTGAAGAGCAGTTTATCGTCAGTGAAATTATTCGTGAAAAGTTAATGCGCTATTTAAATGAAGAGCTGCCCTATGCGCTCACTGTAACGTTAGAGCAATACAAAAAAGAGCCGGGGTTAGTAACAATCAATGCGTTAATTTGGGTAGACAAAGACAGCCAAAAAGCGATTGTTATTGGTAAAGGCGGTAAGATGTTGAAAAAAATCGCGACATTAGCGCGCGAATCCATTGAAACCTATTTGCGCGAGAAGGTATTTTTGGAAGTGTGGGTTAAAGTCAAAAAAGGTTGGATGGACGACGAGAAACTGTTAAGGCAATTAGGGTATAATAACGATTAACAGTGTTTGTGTTCTTGTCCTACTTGCTATGACAACAACGGAATAAGTCATGACCCACCGCATCACATTGGAGCCTGCTTACATTATTCATCGCCGTGCTTATAGCAATACCAGTTATATTCTTGATTTTTTCACGCGTAGTCACGGTCGTATGAGCATGCTGGCACGCAGTGCGCGAGGGTTGAAATCACGCTACCGGGGTAAGCTGGAATTGTTTGTGCCAATGTTAATTAGTTACAGCGGTAAAAGTGATTTAAAAAATTTAGGCAGTGTTGAATTTTATCAAGCACCAATTGATTTAGACGGTGAAGCACTATTATGTGCATTTTATTTAAATGAGTTATTGTATCGTTTGATGCAGCGTGAAGACCCACACCAACACTTATATGACGCCTATGAAAAAACATTATTTCAATTGCACAATGCAAGCAAACGTCAGGCCGCATTGCGTTTATTTGAAAAAGTGTTGTTGCACGAATGTGGTTATGGTTTGGAATGGCGCTACGATATTAAAACCAAAGCAGCCATAGATCCGCAGGGATTTTATCAATATCATGCTGAGCGTGGCTTTAGTTTGACGGATTCGTTAGATACCACCCAATATTTGATTAGCGGTAAGACATTGTTAGCGTTTGCTGATGAAGCAGTTGAAAACCTTACTAATTTAACCGAAGCCAAACGTTTAATGCGTTTGCTTTTAGGCAGTTTGTTAGATGGGCAGCCGCTTTTTTCGCGAGGATTATTTTAAATGATTAAAAAACTTGGTGTGAACGTCGATCACGTGGCGACATTGCGACAAGCGCGTCATACGCCATACCCTGATCCCGTGGCAGCAGCGATGATGGCGCAACAGGCAGGTGCGGATTTAATTACGGTGCACTTGCGCGAAGATCGGCGCCATATTCAAGAACGTGATGTAGATTTATTATTGCAAACACTAACGGTGCCATTGAATTTAGAAATGGCGGTGACCGATGAGATGGTCGAGTTTGCCGAGGCGCGTCGTCCACAAAAAGTGTGTTTGGTGCCTGAAAAGCGCCAAGAATTAACCACTGAAGGTGGCTTGGATGTGGCAACGCAAGTGGATCGAATTACCGCAGTAGTAAAGCGGTTGACGAATGCCAATATTGAAGTGTCGTTATTTATTGATGCCGATTCACAACAAATTGCAGCAGCAAAAAAAACAGGCGTGCCAGTGATTGAATTGCATACGGGTAATTATGCTGATACCGAAGGTGAGCGACAGCAACACGAATTATTACGCTTGCAACAAGCGGCAACTTACGCCGCAAGTTTGGGTTTGATGGTGAATGCCGGTCACGGGCTGCATTATGAAAATTTGGAACCGATAGTATTAATGCCAGAACTACATGAGTTGAACATTGGTCACGCGATTGTGGCGAGAGCAGTTTTTATTGGCATGGTAAAAGCGGTGCAGGAAATTAAGGTGAAGCTGCAGGGCTAGGTCGTGGCTTTATTGGTGCATCTGCTCGAGTTGCAAAAACGCCTTGTTGTTGTAGCGCAGTAGGTTGAGCAAGATCAACAGTAGGGCCTGCATAAGCCGTTTTTCCCGCATTGTTTTTTACACCAAAGTTAGCACCAGCGCTTAATAGTAAATTAATTACAGACCAATCAGCTCTCTTTACAGCAAAGTGCAACAGTCGATTGCCATTACTATCTATGCGTGCGTTGACATGGGTTGAAATATCTCGTTGCGGATCGCGCTTTTGCAATGCTTCTTGTATGGCTCCAAAACCTTGGTTTTCCATTTTGAATAACAGCGGTAAAAAATAAAAAATAGTTGGATGCCTAATGGCGATGTCATGGGTGGACGGACGCATTATCAGACCATGCAGTAATATTTGTATTTTGGGTACCTCACAAATACGATCGTGGGGACCATGCTGTAAATGTTCAGGTTCAATCAGGTCCATGATCAATTTGGCGATCATTTCTTCGGTTTTGCTAACAAAACAATTGTGGGTCACGTTTAGCAATAACTTACGCAACGCTTGTTCTTGATGTGCAGCGTTAGAATGAATAAACAGATAGCGAAAAATTGCTTCGTCAAAGTTAGGGCGATTTGCCGCGTGGATAAGTGGTGCTGATTCAGATTCATTGCTGATCCTTGCATCTACAGCGGGTATTGAAACTCTTATTTGGTCAAGTAAGTCAGTAGTAAGGTTTTGAGGAGGAATATTTTTCCTCTGTGCTACAGGTTCATATATTTCACAGTGTATGCTTAAAGCCGTAGTGCCTAACATAGTGCACGCTTCAGTAAACGCTTCTCTTAGGTTTTTAAAATAGAGTGGGCCACAAAATGAGTTTGGATCGTATACTTCAAAAATTTTGTTTGATTGATGGTTATCGTCGGGAATAATGCGTAACGAAATAACGTGAGAATTATTTGAAATCTCCAGTGTTATAGTGTGGTGTTTCGGGGTTGCTATGAGGGGATGTTGCAAAAATTGCTGCAATTTATTGGCATTCCAGTTTAAATACGCCCATGCGCAACAGCGAGCAGAAAGCACCACTCCGTCTCGATCTAACACTTGCACATCAAGCTCACGGTTATTAAATGAATCGTATGAATCATCAAGTTGAAGGCCGTCTTGGTAATAAATCAGCCATGCACAAATTTGTGAAAATAAATCAAAGCGAGTTTGAGATTTTTTGGCTTGTGGTAATTGAATTTCTTCTTCAAGTGTCTCTTCGTCTATGGAGCTAATTGAAAGTTCTTTTAAGGCAGATTGCCACCATTCACTGCGCCCAATGTGTGAAAAAGCATGGTGACAAATCACAAAAGCAGCGCAGTGTCCTCGTGTTTGCTCCAATTGTTCAGCTTTTTCATCGATGGCAATTTTATTTTCAGGATATACATCCCCCATATAGCGAAGAAATTCAGCTACTTTATTTAGTAGATGTCGTTGGTCGAGACGAATAAGGGCTGCAAGCGATGGGTTGCTGGGGAAGGTGATTTTAAACCAGAGGGCAAATTTAGGAAATTTGTGATTATTTATATGAACTAATTCGTCCATCCGTTGCCAAATTTGGCTGTGTTGCTCACTGATTTTTGGGCTGTTTACTGTGTCAGTGATGAAATATTGTAGGTTGCTATTTTTAATATTAAAAGCTACTTGATACAGTCTTAGAGCTGCCTGAGGTCCAAAAATAAATATTAGGTCTTGCAAAGTTTGGGGATCTTCAGCAAAACAGTGGATGGTTTCTTCCTTAAATTTTTCCTCACTTTGGCGATAAAGTTCGTTGGTTGTTCGTGGCATATATGGTTCTTTGGTTTATGTTGGTTGTCGTCGTGTTGGGTTCTCTATATGAGACTATGAATAATTCAAATTAAACAAATATTAAACGGGCTATCGCTTTTCAGCTTATGGATTGAAATTGGCAATAACGGCCAATCTTGAACGTGTAGGAGTTCCTTCGTGTGGCAATTTCCCTCATGGCTGAATCTCATTTTTAACGAGACAATGGAATTTGTTACGATACAAAATTCAATTGGTATACTATAGTCAACAATATTCAACTAAGGTAATCAGGATACAGGCCTCATTAAACAAAAATGCTTAACTGAAATACAAACAGACGCGTTGAAAGTGGTTGCCCATCATCAAAATTGTTCTGGGTTGTTTAAGAGGAACGTTAGCTTATATTTAATTAAATGAAATTTCTAATAAAAAATAATACCACCCTGGGCACCGAACTTATTGCTGGCTTAACAACCTTTCTTACCATGTCATACATTATTTTCATCAATCCCCAGGTGCTAAGTGCAACTGGAATGAACTATGGTGCTGTTTTTGTTGCTACCTGCTTAGTCAGTGCATTCGGCTGTGTTGCCACTGGTTTAGCGTCAAACTATCCTATAGCAATTGCCCCAGGTATGGCTTTAAATGTTTATTTTACTTACGTTGTGGTAGATAAGTTAGGTTATTCATGGGAGCAAGCATTAGCGGCCGTGTTGATTTCAGGCATTGTGTTTTTCATTCTGACAGTAACAAAAATTCGTCGCTTAATCATAGAAGCTCTGCCCGACAATTTAAATACCGCAATTGCTATTGGCATTGGCATGTTTATCGTTTTGCTGGCGCTGAAAAGCATAGCCATTATCAAACCGACTGAGATTAAACTTTCCATTAATTTAGCAAACATCAAAACATTACAGACAGCGTTATTTGCGCTTGGTTTTTGTATCATTATCTTTTTAGATTACCTGCGTGTGCATGGCGCAATCCTAATTGGTATATTAGCTATTACCGTTATTGCTGTGGTGTTAGGAATCAGTTCATTTCATGGTGTGTTTGCTATGCCGCCCAGCTTATCCCCAACCTTTCTCAAAATTAATTTTTCAGGTTTATTTACCTTGAAAGGTCTTTCTGTCATTTTTTCTTTTTTGTTGGTGGCTCTATTTGATAGCACCGGCACGCTAGTGGGGCTGTTGAGAAACTCCTTATTTGTTCGTGATAAAGACTATACCACTCGAATTTCCCGCATTCTGATGATTGACAGTCTAGCAACAACAATCGGTGCAACTTTGGGAACCTCTAGTGCAAGTCCTTTTATTGAAAGTGCATCAGGCATACGAGCAGGAGGGCGTACAGGCTTAACAAGTGTCGTAGTCGGAGGCGTATTTCTTTGTGCTTTGTTTTTTGTGCCACTCGCTAAGACGATTCCTAGCTGCGCCGTTGCACCGGCATTGTTGTATGTTGGTTTATTGATGATAAAACAGGTCACTCAACTCGATTGGAAGCATTATAGTGAATATGTGCCAGCCACAATTACTGTATTCATGATCCCATTCACAGGGTCAATTGCGAGTGGTTTAGGTTTGGGACTGATTAGTTATATTTTGCTTAAGGCCATATGTCGAAAAAGCCATCAGCTTAATTTATCAATTGTTGTTTTGGGATGCGTTTTTGTGCTGTATTTTCTGCTAGTTGAGTTTAGCTGATTTATGTCTATATAACATAATTACTACACAAAAAATCCGCAAGCTGAGTCAATTAAGTATATTGACCCTAAAACCAAGCATTTTTTCACTTTGCCCGTTAACTTATTTGCAAAACCAAAAGATGAAAAAGAATATTCTTTAATGGAAAAAACACTCGACTCTTTAGTTGATGAAGTGCGCGACGACAAAAATCACCCCTTAGCTGTGGTGATGCAAATTATTGGCGAAAACCCAGAAGAATATGATGACAATCACCACGAACCAATTGGTGTTGGTGTTAGTCATATTGATATGGTGAAACATTTGATGAGCAGTCACGGACTTTATCAAAAAGATCTAGCCTCAATTTTTGGCAGTCAAGCGAAGCAGGAAATTAAGGCGAAGCTGAAGGACTAGACCGCGGCTTTATTAGTGCATTTGCTTGAGTTGCAAAAAGCCCTCGTCTCCACTTGAGATCAGGAAAAGGTCTTCGCTGTCGCTTAGCATCGGATTTTTGCTTTAATCCAGCTGTTAATACTGCATAGCGGGGATGTTTGTCTATCTCGTTAGGAGTTTTTTCATCCGTGGTCAACAAAGAAGTTAATAGTAATCGTATTATTGTTTGGTTAAATGCTGGGTTGTAATCACCGTAATTTAAATGTTCGTGTTGAATCAAGTCTAAGATCAAGCGAGTAAAAAGTGACTTGTTTTGTTTGTCTTTGATCTCGGTGAGTAGACTACTTAACAGCTCACTTAAGGCTTTTGCTTGATTTTCGATGTTAGAACGAATAAACAGATAGCGAAAAATTTTTTCATCAAAATAAAGACGGTTAGTGGCGTGCATAAGTGCGGTTGGATCATCCTTAGTGCAAGCATTGACATCAGCACCAAAAATTTCCACTAAGGCGCATACTGTATCTAGGTATCCGAAAGCAGCAGCATGGCTGAGAGGTCGGCCTATAAATGTTTCTGTTGTTGCGGAAAGTATATAGAAATAAAGATGTTTATAGGGGGTTTCGATTTGAAGACGATACTTATTAACTGTATTGTGACCCCCGTAAATACGCTGAATTTCTTTAAAAGTCTTGTGTAGTAAAAAAATAAATTCTTTTGAATCAGGATAAATGGAGGTGGGTTTGGAGATTATTATTTGAGAGCAATCAACAGGAGTATTTTTTTGTGCAGTAATTTCAGCAAATGTGTCATAGCTCACTTTAAGTGTGGTTGTCTTGAGTTTGGTGCAGATAAAATCAAAGGCATCTTCCAAGCACCAGAACTGTTGCGTGGCGTGTGCTAAATTAGCATCATACACTTCAAATAAATAACCACTGGCGCAGCGCTTCTGAGGTATAATGCGTAGCGAAACAATGTGACTGTAACTATTGAACATCAGCGTTCTAATGCGGCATTTTTTAGCGGCTATGAGAGGTAAGTTTAAAAATAACCGTAATCGGTTTATATCCCAAGTAGTGGTTGCGAAAGCGATGGTTTGTGCAGTAAAAATCTTGCCGTTACGATCTAAAATTTGAGCGCCAAATTCATGGCTCTCAGTGATTTCACGTTGGTGTAAAGCTTTGTCACCAAGTTGAAGGTTTGCTTGATGGTATATTATCCACTCACAAATTTTCAGCAATAGATCCCGACGGACGATAGCTGTTTTTGCTTGGGGTAACGAGACGAGTTCATCGAGGTTGTCTACATTGTTAGTGTAAGTTGCGAGTTGTTGTAAAGCCGCAAGCCACCATGGGCGAAGGCCAACATGAGCGAAAGCGTGATAACACATCGTTAGCCCAAAGCAATAACCGAGCTTAATTTGAATGGTGTTCGCTACTTCTTGGATGGCGTCTGCTTCTTCACTAGTGGCATCGTTTGCGATACGTGTTAGGAATTCAACCGCCCTTTCTAATAAAAGCGTTTGGTTAGTAGAATACATTTTTTCTGTTGCGGGGTTGTGGGGAAAGCGTCTGTCCAGCCATTGCGAAAAAAGAGGATGGTATTTTCTGTGCCGATTATTGAAAAAGTACACTGCATGCTTATATGAGGGTTTGATAAATCTTAATCTATCGCTATTTAAGCTGCTGGTTATAAATTTCTCGAGCGCCCTATTGCTTTTTTCAAAAGCAACTTGATAAAGCTTTAATACACTTATAGGCCCACACGCTAAAATAACTTCAGTTAGAAATAGGTATTCTTTCTCGTTGAAAAGCCTCATTGTTTCACAACTAAATTCGCTACCAGTTAGTGAAAGATAAGCTTTAATTGACTTGGGTAATGGCAT
>JBGTHB010000064.1:0-10581 GCA_041746415.1 Coxiellaceae bacterium
CAACAATTAAGAATTGTCGCGGTGTGAAACAAGAAAATGCAAATGGAGAATTATAATGCCAATTAACCCGCATGATTTCACAAAAATAATAGTTGATATTTTGGATAAATATTCCAGTAATAATGGAGAAGAGATTCTAAAAAACAGTGAAATTATTAGATATTTAAACATAAAAACAAAAGCAGCAAATCGTGGCTCTAAATCTAGGGCTGGATTTGCCAACCATTATGCTATCTATGTTTTAATAGAAGACTACATTAATAATAAATTTAATGTTAACGGTGATTATCTAAACTATGAAGGCGCGAAATTCAGTGACTTGTTTCGTCGACAGCGTGAGCTGCCATTCGGGGGAAAATTACAGAATCACGCATTAAACCACCGTTTGAATGAAGAGTTTAAAAAATACTTCCCAGCCTGTGAAAATCTTCCAATTATAAGGGACTCAGAAAGTAATAGATATTGGATTAATGAGAGGCTTATATTTGTTGAGTTAAATGGGGAAAAAATAAGCCTTGCTGAAGCAATAAAAGAAATTATTGAAAGTTATATAAAAGCAAGACAAACCGCTTTTATTGAGTTTATGGAGTATTGCCAAGAAATAATTAACATACAAGAAGAATCGCCTGATAAAGCGATTCAATTTGTCAAAGGATTATTTAGGCCAAATGTTGATGCTAGAATATTCGAGATCGCTAGTTTTGCTGTTCTTAAACAGCACTATGCAGATCAAAGAATTTATTGGGGCTGGTCTCCAGAGGAACTAATCGAAGAATCATTGATTCTTTACAAGACAGGTCGAACAAATGCTAATGATGGTGGAATTGATTTTGTTATGAGGCCCCTCGGCCGTTTTTTTCAAGTAACTGAGACTGTAGATGCGGGTAAATATTTTCTTGATATAGATAAAGTTCAACGATATCCCATCACGTTCGTTGTAAAAACAAATGAAA
The DNA here is from genome assembly GCA_041746415.1 of Coxiellaceae bacterium. Taxonomy (GTDB): domain Bacteria; phylum Pseudomonadota; class Gammaproteobacteria; order Coxiellales; family Coxiellaceae; genus JBGTHB01. The sequence goes on from JBGTHB010000064.1 coordinate 954, forward strand.
CAAGCCAAGAGATTCTACAAAAAATTACTTCACAAGCAGAAGAAAAATATCTGATAAAACGTATTGTTAATAAATATATCGAATCCATCGAGGAAATTATCAACATACCAGTTTTAATAAATATGCTTGAAAAAATTATCAGTGTTGGAAAAGGTGCAGTTTTAATTCAAGAAATAATTTTACAAAGCCGTGTCGAATTCAATGTGGAATCAGAAGAACAAGATGTCCTTGCATTTGAAAAAGCAGAAATAGAGATCGAGAAAAAAATATAACTTTGCTGTTTATGACTATTTTCGGCAATATTGCGATAATCTAATCCCTATTAAAATAGGGATTAGAGCTATGCCAAAAACCAAGTGTCAACACCGAAAACGGCAAAGTTATAAAATCCACCACGATATCTGCGCAATATTGAGTTGCGGAAACGAGAATACTTAACCACTGAATTAGGAAGAAAAATGAAGGCAATACAGTTTGATCAATTTGGCGCCGCAGAAGTGTTGCAATTAGTTGATGTGCCTCTACCTGAATACAGCAAAAACCAAGTGCTGATTAAAGTGCACGCCGCGAGTCTTAATCCAATAGATTATAAAACGCGAAATGGCAGTGGCTTTGTTGCGAAAAAACTCGAAGGCCATTTACCTTCTGGGTTAGGTTATGATTTTTCAGGCGTGGTGATAGCGTTAGGCACTGATGTTAATGATATCAATATCGGTGATAAAGTCATGGGCTTTGCTGGCTTTCCAGATCATCCGGGTTGTTATGCTGAATATGTTGTTGCGTCTTCTGGAAGCATCATACAAAAACCTGAAAAGATTTCTTTTATTCAAGCTGCCAGTTTGCCAACGGCTGGATTAACCGCATTACAAGCATTGAATCAAGCTGAAGTGAAACAGGGCGATAGCGTGTTAATTCATGCAGGTGCTGGCGGTGTTGGTCATTTGGCAATTCAATTAGCGAAACAAAAAGACGCTACTGTAATTACCACGAGTTCAAAACGAAATCATGCTTTTTTAAAAGAACTGGGTGCGGATCAATGCATTGATTATCGAGAAGAAGATTTTGTATCAGCCATTGCAACACCTGTCGATGCGGTGATTGATTTAGTGGGTGGGGATGTCGGCGTTCGATCTATTGATTGTTTGTCACCTAAAGGTTGTATTGTCAGTGTGCCAACCATTACAGCAGAAAAAATAATCGAAACAGCAAAACAAAAGCACCGTCGAGCTTTTGGCTTGTTAAAGCAATCTAACATGCAAGAACTGCACTATTTGGCGGAGTTGGTTAACCAGAATAAATTAAAGATTGAAATATCACGCGTATTTCAGCTTTCTGAAGCGGTATCAGCTCATCAAGTATTAGAAACAGGACATGTGCGTGGCAAATTGGTTTTTAAAGTCAAATGATTTTAATTTTGTTATTACAATTGCAGGAAATAGTTAATGTCAGTTTATAAAGAAGTTCATGGTCACGGTAAAGATATCGTACTTATTCATGGTTGGGGTTGTGATTTAAGACACATGCAGCCAATTGTGGATTTGCTGAGCAATTACCGAGTCACTAATATTGATTTGCCTGGAAGAGGAAAAAGTGATTGGCAAGCGAACATTAAAACTATTGATGATATTGCTGATATTATCCTGCCGTATTTGCCTGAAAAAGCCATTTATATCCCGTGGTCTTTTGGCGGCTTGGTGACACTTTCGATTGCTTCAAGGTATCCTGAGCGAGTGGAGCGGATCATTGGTGTTGCTACTACGCCTAAATTTGTTGAAGCGAATAATTGGCCTGGCGTGCCCAAACCAGGCTTTCAAGCAGGATTTAATGAAATAAAAACACTTGGTTTTAACGATTTCTTTACCGCTTATTATGATATTGAATTTTTAGGATTTGATCCAAAACCAGCAGCTCACCAGCAACTGATTCAGTTGCTTCAGAACACACCGCAACAAGATTTAGAAATTTTATTAAAAGGTGTTTATCTTTGTGATGAAGCGGATTATCGAGAAGCGTTTCAATCACTGCAGTGTTCCATTGATCTAATTTTAGGTGGAAAAGACAGTTCAGTGCCAAGGCAGTTGCATGCTGCTATAAAACAGCTTAATCCAGCAGTGAAGCTTCATGTTATACCCAAAGCACAGCATATGTTTTTTTGGACGCATCCAGTTGAGTTTGCGAATAAATTACAAACTATTTTGGAGAAATAGCGTGATGAGCATAACTAATTCTGAATATAGTTTCAAGGCATTGCCAAAAAATAGGAGACAAGTGAGTGCGTTTATTGCTGATTTTAATAAGTCTTATTTTTAGTCTATCGACATATGCTGCTTACCAACAGGGAGTGCCAAAAAACGATTCATCGTATACAAAGTGGGTATTTTTACACGCTGATGCTTGTTTGAATTCAAATAACATTACACGAGTTGCCACTAATGGTGAATGTTTGGCTTTGCAAACCTATTTTGGCAAAACAATGCCATCACCACATCCTGTATTGTTAGTCTTTATTCATGGTGATGGTATTCCTGGTGGCGCACCTAGCGATTACCTAAAATATCAGGCCACTAAGTTTATTGCACGTGACGTGGTACCAGTTGTTCTTATTCGCCCAGGTTATTATGACAGCTATGGTCATTACTCAACTGGCGAAAGCTATGCTTTTGCGGGTCATGGTTATCCAAATGATAGTTATCGCCCTCACACGGTTGCAACTTTAGCTGCTGCAATTAAAAGCTTGAAAAACTTTTATCAAGCACGCTGTACGATTTTAGTTGGACATTCTGGCGGTGGTATGATGTCTGGCATTATTTTGGGAAAATATCCAGGTCTTGCAAATGGTGCAGTATTAGCTTCTGTAGTAGGTGATGTGCATGTTTGGGCAAGAAAACATAAGTATGGTAGTTACCCCAATAGTTTATCAGCAGACGATTTTATTAATCAAATTCCAAAGCGAGATTTTGTTTATATTGTATCGGGTACAAAAGATCAAAATACTTATCCTGCTATGTCTCATGCTTATTATAAACAGTTAAAAACAGCTGGGATTAATGCGCATTGGTATACAGAAATAGGTGGTACGCATAATTCAGTGGTGTTATCTCAAGTCAAACAATTTGATAACGCCATACAAGCAGCTATTACACAGTGTCAATAACCAATTTTAATTTACGGGGCGGGCATGAAAAGAGAAAAAACCGAGCTGAGCGAAATTATGTTAGTTGGTTTTAGTGCAAGGACGAATAACAAAAATGAAATGAATCCTGAGCTTTCTAAAATAGGTCAATTAGCAGGTAATTATTGGAGTAATCAACTAGCTCAAGCTATTCAGCATCGTACAAATCCAGGTGTAACTTACGCTGTTTATACTGACTATGACAGTGACGAGCATGGCGATTATACTTATTTTATTGGTGAAGCGGTGGATTCATTGGCAGGACAAAATTTATCACAATTTACAACAGTGACAATTCCAAAAAGCCACTATCAAAAATTTACAACAGATCCCGGTAAAATGCCTAACGTGGTGATTGCTGCTTGGCAAAGCATATGGGCAATGAGGGCAAATCAATTAGGTGGAAAAAGGCGTTATGTTGCGGACTTTGAAATTTATGATGATCGGGCTGGTGATCCGAATAATACCATTGTTGATATTTATATAGGGATTAATGAAAAATGAATTCAATGATCTTCTGTAAACTATTTGAGGAGTTGATTGTTAGTTTTCTTTATAAAATAGAATCCGTTTGACATTTTTGTGTTGCATTTTATGTTTGGGTCAGAGTGGTTATCAATTCTAGGGGTGCCAATATTGCTACGTGTATTTTTTAGCGAGGAAATTCCTAGGTAGCTGGTGTTGTGGTTTTCAGGCATTCTATTGCCGGTATTATGCGGCTATTAAGAATAGCAAAAGCATGAAGCTTATTTTGCAATGAGTCTCATTTTTGAAAGAGGATTATAGAAATGAAAGAAATAAAAACAGAGATTTTGATTAATGCGAGCGCTCGCCAGGTTTGGCAAGTGCTCACTGAGTTTGCTGATTATCCAAACTGGAATCAGTTTTTTACTCATATTGATGGTGAATTAATGCTAGGTAATAAGCTAACGGTTGCTATTTCACCGCCAGGCGGTAAGCCGATGAATTTCACTCCAAAGGTAATCGTATTAAATGTGGCAAAAGAATTGCGCTGGCGGGGTGAATTTATCTCACGGTTTTTATTGCAAGGTGAGCATTATTTTTTATTAGAACTGTTAAATGAAAATGAAACACGGTTTATACATGGCGAACGTTTTACTGGATTATTGACCCCTATTTTTGAATGGTTAGGTTTGTTGAAGAAAACAAAACAAGGATTTGAGCAGTTTAATCAAGCGCTAAAGCAAAAAACAGAGTCGTTGCAATGAGGTATTGCGCCTACACGAATTAGGTAAAAAGTAAGGATAAGCCCTTCACCATCGGCCCTACATCGAGCGGGTGAAATCCATTTTAAGTCATGCTATTCTGCTTTGAATGTCACATTCAAAATTAAAGTTGTTAATAGAGGAGCTGCTTGCACAAGCAGGGATAGCTGTTAATGGCAATCAACCATGGGATATTCAGGTCCATAATAATCAATTCTTTGAGCGAGTTATCAAACAGGGTTCGCTCGGTTTGGGTGAAGCCTACATGGAAAATTGGTGGAGCTGTGAGCGGATTGATTTGTTTATTGAGAGAGTGCTCAAAGCTAATCTAGAACGCCATCTTAAAACTAATTTGCGATTGGTTTTAAAGATATTGTACGCCAAGCTAAGCAATCGACAGACTAAACATCGGGCGCGCATTGTAGGCCGTAAGCATTACGATTTAGGCAATAAATTGTTTGAGCTAATGTTAGATAGTCGGCTGATTTATTCTTGCGGCTATTGGAAAAATGCAGCTGACCTGGAGCAAGCACAACTTAATAAACTTGAATTATCTTGTCAAAAATTACAGCTCGCGCCAGGTATGCGGGTGTTGGATATTGGTTGTGGTTTTGGTTCCTTTGCCAAGTATGCTGCGCAACAATATGGTGTAGAGGTAGTGGGCGTCACTATTTCACAACAACAATATGAGTATGCCAAACGTAATTGCGCTGATTTTCCGATCGAGATTCGTTTGCAAGATTATCGCGAGTTAAACGAGAAGTTTGATCGTGTGGTTTCAATAGGGATGTTTGAACACGTCGGTCAGGTGAATTATGCGCGCTATATGCAAGTTGTTGATCGCTGCCTAAAAGATAAAGGTTTATTTTTGCTGCATACTATTGGGCTTACACTGGGCCACGCTCTCCAGGATGAATGGATAGTTAAATATATATTTCCCAACAGTGCCTTACCAAGTGTCGAGCAAATTGCTAAGGCAACAGAAAAACATTTTGTGTTAGAAGATTGGCATAATTTTGGTGCTGACTACGATAAAACATTGATGGCTTGGCACGCTAACTTTAATCAACACTGGCAAAAGTTAAAAGATACTTATGATGACGTTTTTTATCGAATGTGGAATTACTATTTATTGTCTTGTGCCGGCAGTTTCCGTGCACGCCATACCCAATTATGGCAGGTTGTATTTTCAAAAGGCGGCGTACCAGGTGGTTATAGTAGACCAACTTAACTTCGCCCGCTCTTAATAAAATCTAATAGCCGCTTCGCCTGTCGCTTGTTTGTTGTCAGCAAGTCAGGTTGACTTAGCCTATATTCCTTAATAAGGATGGTGGCGTATGAAGACACGGATAGGGTTATTAGTTGTAATCGCGCTTAGTTGTCTGTGCTGCGGTGTGGCTATTACCGCCAGTGTGCAAACACCGCTGCTGGTTGAAGCAGCAGTTTTTAAGCCCTTCACTAAATCGCCTAATGCTGTGCGCAACATGCTCCATGAACAAGCCCCCACATTAAATGCCAACGTGGTGAACACAGTAGTTGCAGCATTAGAATGCGCTAAAAAAAATGAGACGCAACATAACCATATCATCACTGTTATTGATTATTCACTGCCTTCAAATCAAAAACGCTTATGGATATTTGATGCAGAAAAAGAAAAATTACTTTTTCACACCCATGTGTCACACGGCTTTAAATCGGGCGAAACACAATCAAACTATTTTTCAAATATTGAAAATAGTAAAACCAGCAGCATTGGTGTTTATTTAACAGCAAATACCTATTATGGTCGTTATGGTGCGGCTTTAAAATTACAAGGCGTAGAAGAAAATTTTAATGATAAAGCGTATGAGCGCTTTATTGTAATGCACGGTTCATGGTACGTCAGTGAGAAATTTATAAAAAAATATGGCAGAGCGGGGCGCAGTTGGGGTTGTCCTTCTGTGACACGTGAACTAGTTGTGCCAATCACTCAAGCTATAAAAGATAAATCATTTTTAATTATTTACTATCCTGAACGTGAATGGCTAGCGCAGTCTAAATTTTTGAATTGCAGCGCAATCGCTGAACATAAAATTTCAGCAGACGTTACCAAGGGTGAAATTATTTCTGCTAAGGACGAACAGCGTGGTACGGTTATTTTTATTGATGCGAATGGCAATGATGACTACGATAAAGACGAAGCCATTGTAGTTATTAAAGCACAGGATTACAGTAAAATGTTTAATAGCCAAGCGCCATTAAAACGTATGCTGCGGCGACAAATTAACGGCAATGAATACATCGCACTGAATCAACAAGAGTTTGATCAATTGCAGCGAATGAATGTAAAGCTGCATCATTTTGCCGTGCCAGAGGTTAAGCAACAACGAGGCTACTGGGCTACTGAAATCAAATTTATTAAACAGCAGCCACACAAATTATTGAAATCCACAGAAAAATTTATTCGCTGGTTGGGTCTATAAACAGCCGTTTGGTGTGAAAGCGGCAATAGTAGTTGACGCTATTCACTTAATAATTAAAAAGGCTCCATCCACTTGGCAAGCGTCGTTATTGTAATCGCCTAAACCTTCGCTTGTGATGTGATAGCCATTGGCTGCGGCTTTGCCGTTTTGTGTTGCCGCTGAAAATGTAAATTTACAACCGCTGTTGCCGGTTTTATAAGTAATCGAAAAGGGCGAGAAAGCATTACCGGCGGCGCCAACGTTATATTTGGCCCCATTGTCGCCTGGTAAAGTGCTGGGAAATTGCGCACTGCGCTCTTCTTTTGATTGATCCTTCCAAGCTTTTTTATCGCGCACAGACCAAACTTTCGATTCTGAATAATTGTAAACCATACAGATATGCTCACCATGGGCGCTGGTGCATTGCGGACTTCCATTTGATTTTGTTGCTGATTTAGCTAACGCGATTGCACCGATTGCACACGTCACAGCAGTAATAGATAAAATGTAGAGTGTTTTGTTATTTGACATGTTATTTCCTTATAAGCAGGCCGGCACAAACAGTAAATTAACATGGCATTATTAACTTGTCGAGCTGGCTTATTAAGTTTTAATTAATTGTTATGGCGTATGCTGACTGAAAATTAACAAGAGGTAAGTGAGTATGACGCGTCAAAGTCAAAGTCAAAGTCAAAGTGATACCGTTGAAATGGTTACGACCATAGAGGGCGATGAGAGATCGTTGTTGCTAGGGCCACCTGATGAGCGTTGCTGTAAAAGTTCCCCAGCTCAAAAGGCAGTGGCTTCGGTTGAGCTTGTGCTGGTGTTATTTGTATTATTGGGCGGTGCTTACTTATATGCTAATTTGGCTAGGTCTTGCGCATCAATCGTGGATGATTGTGCGGCAAGCTGTAATGAAGACGGTGCTGTAGCTAATATTACTGCTAAAGTATGCCTACCAGATCAAGAAGTTAATTTAGCCATCAACCAGACGTTGTTTAACAACGTAGGTTGTAAGATAACAGCCTCCTCTTTCACTGCATGCTTCAACGACAAGGATGGGAGTCAGCTAAACATATTTGTATTGTTGGCTATGATCGTGGCGGTAGTAGTATTAACATTCGACGGTGCTCTACGATTTCTCAAAGGAACGGGCATAGTAAATGAGGAGTGTCGAGAAAGAGCCGTTTATAGATGAGAATGCGGGCGCTAAACAATATTATTCATAGCGCTAAATTTACTACGCGAAATCTGCACCACTAACAGATAGCCAAACAATACGGCGAGCCAAATAATAAATTGCCAGGCTTCGCGTAAGCCTAAATCATTTAGCATTAGCCCAACGATACCAAGCCCTAGTGAAAACAAGGCCAAAATTCCAGTTGAAAGCCCGCTGCTTAATCCGGCAATTTGCAAAATGTGATGGATGTGGTCGCGGCTGGCGTTGAGAATAGGCAATTTTTTGCGGGCACGATAAATTACTACGTTAAGCAAATCAAAAATGGGAAATGACATAATCCATAAAATTGCCATGGGTTTTAATACATCCACGTTGATTTGTGAAAAGCGAATCGCAAACCAAGCAAGTAAAAAAGCAATCCAGGTGCTGCCCGCGTCACCCAGAAATATTGCCGCATGTCGTCGCCAAGGTGTACGCGAGTTAAAGGCGAGAAATACACACAATAATGTGGTCACAATTAGCAGCAATTTAAGATCCGCTAATTGTTGATATTGCACCGCCACAAAAGCCAATAATAGCGTTTGCACAAGGCTAATACTGCCCGCTAAACCGTCTTGACCATCGATCATGTTCATGGCATTGATGTTAGTCATGATCACCAACACGCTTATGGGAATGCTTAAATAACCGAGGTGCATATCACCTGAAAAAAATAAATTGCCCGCCTGCGTTAGACTGGCGCTGCTCCATATAACTAATAACAAAGACGCTATAAATTGCCCCGCTAAACGTACTTTGGAGCTGATATGATTGAAATCGTCGATGACACCCATAAGCACTAAAATGCTTGAACCAGCTAGAAGACCGCGGTAGGGCACAAGTGAAATATTGAGTGTTAAAAGCGAAAAACAAAAACCAAAAAAGATGGCAATGCCACCAATCAATGGTGTTTCAAGTTGGTGTTGCTTTCTGCCCATAGGGCGATCAATTAATCCAATTCTATGCGCGAGCGGCCGCACTAAATAGATGAAAAGCAATGTCACCAGAGCAGCTATGATGAGTGTTTTTGCGATTTCCATAATGAGGCGGATATTAGCATAGATTTAGCCAGTAGGAATACGCTATCATTCTTGCTATGTATAAACCCTTTAGTTTTTATGTTGGATTACGTTATACCCGCGCTAAACGTCGCAACGGATTTATTTCTTTTATTTCCTTGGTCTCGATGTTAGGAATTGCGCTGGGTGTGGCGGTTTTAATTACGGTGCTATCCGTAATGAATGGTTTTGATTATGAAATCAAACACAAGTTTTTCGCCGTGGCGCCTGCTGTAACCGTATCTTCAGCCATTAACAGTTCGACAGATTATCAACAAATCATCACGCAACTGGTAAAACTCCCTGCCATCGAAGCAGGCGCACCTTTTATTAATGGCAAAGGTATGCTGCTCAATCAAGGCGCGGTAAGTGGCGTGGTTGTACTTGGTGTGATACCCAGTGAACAGGCTGAAATATCGAGTATCGCAACAAAAATGGTGAAGGGTAAGTTTGATAGTTTGCAGCCCAATAAATTTAATGTGGTGATTGGCGAAAAATTAGCATCGGATTTG
>JBGTHB010000065.1:0-5204 GCA_041746415.1 Coxiellaceae bacterium
CAGTGAGTTTCATTTTGTTGCGGTAGGTACGCCTTCCTGTCCAGACGGTTCAGCAGACATGAGTTATGTGGATGCCCTCGCCTCATTTCTAGGCAAGCACTTGGTTAAAGACGCGGTAGTGGTGATGAAATCCACCGTTCCGCCCGGTACAGGGACGCGGGTAGAGCAAGCCATTAACGCATTACTTTGCTCTAAATTGAATGTAGCGGTGATTGCTAATCCTGAATTTTTGCGAGAAAGTTCTGCCATTGAAGATTTTTTGGAGCCGGAGCGCGTTGTAATAGGCGCTGATGATCAAGCTGCGGTTAATAAAATGCGTAATCTTTATCAAGTGCTGGTAGCGCAACATCCTGAGCGATGGGTAGTGATGTCACGTGTATCAGCAGAATTAACAAAATACGCTGCGAATGCCTTTTTGGGTATGAAAATCAGTTTTATAAATGAAATGGCAATGCTTGCTGAGGCGATGGGTGCCAACATTTTAGAAATTAAAAATGGTATTGGCCCAGATCGCCGAATTGGTAAAGAATTTTTAAATGCAGGTTGTGGTTTTGGTGGTTCGTGCTTTCCTAAAGACATTAATGCGCTGATCAATATTAGCAAAAAACATGCTATTGAGCCGTATATGCTAACAGCAACGGTGCAGCGCAATGTGGTGCAAAAACGTGTTTTGTTTGACAAGCTGATGGCATTTTATGCAGGGAATTTGCATGGCAAATTAATCACTTTATGGGGGCTAAGTTTTAAGCCAAATACAGATGACATTCGTTCAGCAACAAGTTGTGATCTACTGGAGCTATTATGGCAGCATGGTGCAATTGTGCATACTTATGATCCTTTGGCGCAGCAGAATTTGCTTGAACGCTACGGTAAGAGACCGGATTTAAAATTACATAAAGATATGTATGAGGCGCTAAACGATAGTGATGCGTTATTGGTGGTTACAGAGTGGGATAATTTTAAAGGCGCCGATCTATCAGAAATTAAATTGCGCTTAAAAACACCGGTTGTTTTCGATGGCAGGAATATATTTGATCAAAACTTAGCGCATGAGCAGGGATTGACTTTGTTTTCTGTTGGGTTGCCTAATAGGGAAAGCTAAAGATTTTTGCTTTAAGTAAGCAATTAATGTCAGGCTCAGTAAAGTAGGCATGTTTGCCATTAGTCCGCAGCTTTTTGCTTCAAATTAACCCATAAATCAGCTATGCTCACGACCACTTGTCATGCACGTAAATTATCTTTTTTGATGAGCGCGTTGCTGTGATAACAGGGTTGTTGGTTAATTTCTAGTCAGAAAATGGGTGATGTGGGGTGACGACGTATTTATTTGTTTTAGGGACACGGCCGGAAGCAATAAAGCTTTGCCCTCTTATTCTGCAGTTGAAAAAGCAAGCTACTGTTTTAGTGTGTGCCACTGGTCAACATAATGAGCTGGTTGCACCAGTTTTTACGTTATTTAATATTACGCCAGATTTTAACCTTAACTTGCTTACGCCAAATCAAACTTTATCAAGTTTAACGGCTCGTTGTGTGGAAGGATTGACAGCATTATACAAAAAAATAAAGCCTGGTTGCGTTATTGTACAGGGTGATACCACCAGTGCATTTTGTGCGGCACTGAGTGCCTACTATGAAAAAATTCCTGTGGCCCATGTCGAAGCGGGTTTGCGCACCCACAATAAATACGCACCCTTTCCAGAAGAGATGAACAGAAGAATGATTAGTGGTTTAGCGGATTATCACTTTGTGCCGACAATAAAAAATCAACAACTGTTACGTAATGAAGGTGTGGGTTCGGAAAAAATATTTTTAACGGGTAATACCGGTATTGATGCGCTGCAGTGGATACTTAAGCATAATGACTTTGAATCAACTATTCCTAACAATAAAAAAATTATTTTAGTAACGGGTCATCGGCGTGAGAGCTTTGGCGAACCGTTTCAACGTATTTGTCAGGCTATAAAACAAATTGCACAACAGCATAAAAACGTGATGATTTATTATCCAGTTCATCTTAATCCAAATGTGCAGCGACCAGTTCATGAGATGTTAAGTGGATTGGAAAACGTGCAATTGCTACCGCCATTAGGTTATGTTGATTTTATTACGCTGATGTCTAAAGCTGCAGTGATTTTAACAGACAGTGGTGGTGTACAAGAAGAAGCGCCCAGTTTACGCATTCCAGTTTTGGTTATGCGTGAGACAACAGAAAGACAAGAAGCAGTGGAGCAAGGTTTTTGTTTTTTGGTGGGCACGGAAGTTAAAACGATTTGTGCTTATGTTTCGCGTTGTCTGAATGAGGAAAGATTTTATCAACCGCAGGGTGATAACCCTTACGGTGATGGACGAGCTGCTGAGCGCATTACAACCATACTCTTTGAAAAATTAAGTGAAAGAGCTTACATATGAAAGAAATCACAATAACAAATATTGACGCGGCTGCGGTGAACGATGGGCGCTTATATAAAGCGGTTTTAGATGTGTTGCTGGGGCTGGGTTCTTGGCGAATTTGGCTGTTGTTGGGCTGGCAGGACATTCGGTTGCGCTATAGAAGATCTAACCTTGGACCGTTTTGGATTACGCTAAGCATGGCACTTACTGTTTATACACTGGGTATTTTATACAGTCATTTATGGCGAACCACTTACCACGAATACATGCTGTATTTTGCTTGTGGTATGTTAACTTGGGCTTTGATTTCGTCAATTGTCAATGAGAGCGCTAATATCTTCATGGAGGCGAAAAGTTACTTATTGCAAATTCAAATCCCGTTATCTGTGTTTGTGATGCGGCTTTTGGTGCGTAATGTTATTGTTTTTTTACATAATATACTGGCAGTGGTGCCGTTATTAATTTATTTTCATGCGGATTTGAATTGGCACACGCTATTAGTTATTCCTTGTTTATTATTACTGCTATTACCAGCTTTTGTTTTTGGATTTTTTCTCGCAATTGTAGGATTGCGTTATCGTGATATTGGCCAGTTGATCACAAGTTTGATGAATCTGGCGTTTTTTGTAACACCTATTATGTGGATGCCCACCAGTTTGTCGGCACACTACCAGTTTTTTATAAAGCTCAATCCATTCGCGCAGTTAGTGGAGTTAATTCGTGCGCCGCTAATGGGACAAGTGCCGAGTGAATGGGCTTTTTTTACAGTATTATTATTGTTATTAGCAGGGTCTGGGGCGTTGTTGTGGTGCTTGAAAAACTACCGCCACCGTATTGTGTTTTGGCTGTGAGGTTATAAATATGGCACAAATTATTTTACATGATGTTGGAATCCAGTTCCCAATATATGGGTTGAGCGCACAATCCTTAAAACGTAAGTTACTACGCGTAGGAACAGGTGGTGTATTTGGCAAAACAGACAAGAGTGATCAAGTAACCATACGCGCCTTGCGCAATATTCATCTGCAGTTGAATGCAGGTGATCGCTTAGGTTTGATTGGTCACAATGGGGCGGGTAAGAGCACTTTATTGCGTGTGGTTTCGCGAATTTATACGCCCACAGAAGGTCGGGTTCGCATTACAGGGAAAGTTTCTGCTTTGTTGGATGTGATGATGGGTTTGGATTCTGAGTCTACAGGTCATGAAAATATTTTGATTCGTGGCTTGTTTCAAGGTATGACACGCAAAGAAATTAATTTTAAGCGCGATGAGATTGCTGAGTTTACTGGTTTGGGGGATTATTTATCCATGCCAGTTAGGACATATTCAAGCGGTATGGTGTTGCGTTTGGCATTTGGTATTGCCACTTCAATTATGCCTGAAATATTGGTACTGGATGAAGTTATTGGTGCAGGAGACGCTGATTTTATGAAAAAGTCTTCGCAGCGTATTGAATCAATGATTCAGCATTCAAAAATTGTGGTGTTATCATCGCATGCTGTCAACGTGCTTGAAAAAAATTGTAATTTGTTAATGGTGCTTGAAGCGGGTCAAATAAAATATTATGGGCCCACACAGGAAGGGTTAAAGCAATACGAAACAGGGATGTATCAGTCATGACATCATGTGTGCGCATCGTTTCAAATAATATTTACATTAACGATGCTGTGGGTAATTTTTGCTATGACCTATACAATGTCTTTAATAAACACAATGTATCTGCCCAGTTGTATGCAGAGTCATATGATAAAGGGTCTCCTGTCAAACCGTACATACAATTATCTGAAGAAACACAAGCTGAAGATATCGTTTTTTATCATCATTCAATTGAAGAACCACATTTGCAAAAAATAGTTCAACTCGTTGGGTTTAAACTTTTTTATTTTCATGGTGTAACGCCACCAGCGTTATTAAAGGGCCAACCACTATTGGCTCGAAGTTGTGAAATGGGATTGCAACAACTTAGCTTTATTGATCAGTTTGACGGAATTCTTGTGAACTCTTTATCGTCAAAACTGCAAATTTTACAGGCTACTCAACGTGAAGACATTGATGCGGTGTTGGTGCCACCTATGGTAGCTACGCGTCAAAGTTTTGCTGTACTGCAAAAAAATGAAGATAAAAAACAACGCAAGATTAAACGTTTTTTAAGTGTTGGTCGTTTAGTAGCGCATAAAAAAATTGAAGATACTATTACTTTGTTTAAAACATTTGTTGATTGCTATCCGCAGCTTGATGCTGAATTGGAAATTATTGGTGGTGGATCTGATGAGTATCTTTTGCAGCTTACTGATTTAGCGGCAACTTATAATTTAACAAACAAAATAAAATTGCGTGGTTTTGTTGCACAAGATGAGTTAGTAGCAGCCTATCAACGTGCGGATGTGCTTATCATGATGAGTGAGCACGAGGGCTATGGCGTGCCATTATTAGAATCGCTCAAAGTGAATTTGCCTATATTAGCTTATCGTAATTGCAGTATTGGTGAAGTCTTGGCCGACTCAGGCTGTCAATTTGCTAACAAAGATTTTTTTGCGATGGCCGCTGCTCTTTATAAGTTAGTTGACGATACGGATTATCGTGAACAAGTGTTGCGTGGGCAGCATGAACGATTAAAACAATTACTCTGGACTTGTCGCGAAGAAGTATTTTTAAATTTATTGAGACCCAAAATTTTAATGGAGTAGAATATGTTAAAACGTTTGATCTCATCGTACTTGCTCTATCCAATTGCCGAGTGTTTGGAAAAACGTGATATACGTACAAAATTAATCGAATTGAATAACCACTATAATAAAGCTTTCCATTTTCGC
>JBGTHB010000066.1:0-6003 GCA_041746415.1 Coxiellaceae bacterium
ATTGATTGATCACATGCTCCACGATGGTTTAGAAGATGCCTATGACCAAGGCAAATCCATGGGTGTGTTTGCTGAAGCTTGCGTGGATAAATTTAATGTTACGCGGCAAGAGTTAGATAACTTTGCCATCGCGTCGTTAAAACGCGCCAAAACAGCCAATGAAGATGGCACATTTGAGAGTGAAATAGCCCCAGTAACAATCACTGAACGCAATGAAACTCAATTACTGCAACAAGATGAAAATCCTTTTAAAGCCAAGTTAGAGAAAATACCTCAACTGCGACCCGCATTTAAAAAGGATGGTGTGGTAACCGCCGCCAATTCAAGTTCAATTTCGGATGGTGCAGCAGCATTAGTAATCACAACAGCAACGCTGGCCAAAGAAAATAATTCAACCGTGCTCGCCACCATTGTCGCGCACAGCACCCATTCACAACCACCTGAGTGGTTTACCACTGCACCCATTGGTGCGATTCAAAAAGTTTGTGCTAAAGCTGGCTGGAATATAGCTGATGTGGATTTATTTGAAATAAATGAAGCTTTTGCCATCGTTACACTAGCCGCAATGCGAGAATTAAATTTAGCGCATGCTAAAGTGAACGTGTTTGGTGGTGCGTGCGCACTAGGTCATCCTATCGGCGCTTCCGGTGCCCGCATTATCGTTACGCTGATTAATGCGTTGCACACAAAAGGATTAAAACGTGGTGTAGCAGCCTTGTGTATTGGTGGTGGCGAAGCCACAGCGGTAGCGATAGAAATATAAGGAAATAATTATGCCTAAAATCCTCAGCACAATTAATACTAACTCGGCTGAATACAAAAGCAATTACGCCGCAATGCTAAAACAGTATACGGAGCTTGAATCCATACTCAAAAAAATCGCCCTAGGTGGGCCAGAAAAAAATCGTCAACGTCAACAGCAACAGGGCAAAATGCTCGTGCGCGAGCGCATTGACACCTTACTCGATCCGGGTTCACCATTTTTAGAATTGTCTGCTTTAGCTGGTTACAAACTGTATACGGATGAAGTGGCCGCAGGCGGCGCGGTCGCTGGCATTGGTGTGATTGAAGGCCAAGAGTGCATAGTTATCGCTAATGACGCTTCAGTGAAAGGCGGTACGTATTATCCTATTACCGTCAAAAAACATTTGCGCGCCCAAGAAATTGCACGTGAAAATCATTTGCCTTGTGTTTATCTGGTTGATTCTGGCGGCGCTTATTTGCCGATGCAAGACGAAGTGTTTCCTGACAAAGAGCATTTCGGTCATATTTTTTATAACCAAGCGCAATTGTCAGCAATGAATATTGCGCAAATTGCTTGTGTAATGGGTTCTTGCACTGCCGGTGGCGCGTATGTTCCTGCAATGGCAGATGAAGCCGTTATTGTGAAAAATCAAGGCACGATATTTTTAGGCGGGCCACCGTTAGTAAAAGCGGCAACCGGAGAAGAAGTGAGCGCGGAAGAATTGGGTGGTGCGGATGTGCATTGTCGCTTATCGGGTGTCGCTGATCACTACGCTGAAAATGATGAGCACGCGTTACAAATCACACGTCGTATCGTTAAAAATCTGAATCGCAACAAACACATTCAATTAAAACTGCAACCAGCGCAAGAACCTGCTTACGCCGCAGAAGAATTATTCGGCATCATTAATGCTGATGCGAAACACCCCTATGATGTACGCGAAATCATTGCCCGTATCGTTGATGGGTCTGAGTTTGATGAATTCAAAGCACTCTTTGGCAGCACCTTGATTTGTGGTTTTGCACACATTCATGGCTACCCTGTCGGCATCATCGCCAATAACGGTATTTTATTTGCGGAATCCGCACAAAAAGGCACTCATTTTATTGAGCTGTGTTGTCAACGCCATATCCCCTTGGTCTTTTTACAAAACATCACCGGCTTTATGGTGGGTAAAAAGTACGAAGAAGGCGGCATTGCAAAACACGGTGCTAAAATGGTGATGGCTGTGGCGTGCGCTAAAGTACCAAAATTTACCGTGATTATTGGCGGCAGTTATGGCGCTGGCAACTACGCTATGTGCGGTCGCGGTTATAAACCACGTTTTTTATTTATGTGGCCTAATGCGCGTATCTCAGTAATGGGCGGCGAACAAGCCGCACGTGTGTTAGCCCAAGTCAAAGAAGATCAACTCACGCGCCACAACGAAACTTGGCCGGCAAACGAAAAAGAAAAATTCTTAAACGACATTCGTGATGGCTATGAAAAGCAAGCCAATCCTTATTACGCCAGTGCACGTTGTTGGGATGATGGTGTAATTGATCCGCGCGATACCCGCCGTATTTTAGGCATGTGTATTTCAGTCGCACTCAATGCTCCGGCTGAAAAAACAGAGTTTGGTGTGATGCGCATGTAACAAAGCGCCCTTGTCTTTGCGAGAGCAGCAATCCATTGTAGTGCTCCATGATGTTGAGCTGCGAAGACTTCAAAGCCAAATAACAGAGCCGTTGACGAGCTCATTCACAACACCTAATATACCTAATTCACTTGAAGTTGCGATTTATCGCAACGAAAAGTGTCAAAACGCGATGGAGATTTTTAAGGGGAGAATCGCGCTTCTCCCCTTAAATGATCGAGCACAAATTCACTTTGTGCCGATTATTCAAACCAGGATATACCCGTCGTATCAAAATTAACGTTCGCATCTTCATTGACGACGGGTATATTCATAAGTGAAAGATAAAACCATATTTTTAATTTTAATCGTTTTTATTAGCTGCTTAAGTGCATTCGCCTCCGATATTTATGCACCTGCCATTCCAGATGTAGCCACTTCACTTAAGGTGCACATTAGTCATGTGCAATTCAGTCTTGCAATTTATATGGCAGGTGTGACCGTTTCGATGTTAGTAGCGGGAATTTTATCGGAAGGAATAGGACGCCGCCCGTTATTAATTAGTGGTTTACTCTTGATGTTAATCGGAACCTTTATGTGTATCCACGCCACACATATTGAACTATTAATTTTCGGTCGCTTAGTTCAAGGTATCGGTGCTGGTGCTAGCAGTGGTTTATGGCGCACTATTTTTCGTGATCGCTTTTCTGGAACGGACTTAGCAAAATACAGCGCTTACTTAACTATTTTCGTCGTGCTCATTATCCCTGCTGCACCTATGTTTGGCGGCTACATTCAACATTTTCTTGGCTGGCGCTTCATTTTTGTGTTTATTTCATTTTATATTTTAATCACCGTAATAATGGTGGCGCTGTTTTTCAAAGAAAGCCACCAGCATATACACGTAGAAAAATTACGATTATCTTTTATAAAAACCAATCTCAAACACGTCTTATCGCATCGTATCTTTATTGGTGTTACGGTGCCGATTTTAATTCTGTATGGCTCTTTTTTTAGTTGGTATACCGTAGGGCCAGTATTGCTAATCAAGCAAATTGGCATCAGCCCAATTTACTTTGGTTGGCTTAATTTTATTTGTGCCGCCAGCACTTTCACCTTGGGTGGATTTATTGGTGGGCGTTTGGTAGAAAAAGTTGGAGCGTTAAACATGTTGCGATTAGGCTTGGGAATTGTAATTGTTGGCGGCCTCTTGATGATTACCCTCAAATTTATTTTAGGTCTGCAATTATGGGCGATTTATGCGCCGGCAGTTTTAATTTATTTTGGCTTTTCATTCGTTTGGCCCAATGCGTTTTCGATTGCGTTAACGCCACTAGGCACTATCGCGGGTTACGGCGGCAGCCTGTATGGCGTTATGCAAATCGCTGGTGCCGCTATCTTAGGCAGTTTTTCCGCTTATTTGCCGCATGAAACCCAACTCCCTTTAGCCATTGTGTTTACAGTTGGGCCGATAATTTCATTGGCTATATTTGAATGGCTTGCGGTACCACTTATCAAAGCACAGCAGAACAGCAACGCTTAAACTTCTTACCACTTCCGCAAGGACATAATTCATTACGCCCTACTCTTGTCTGGGAAACGTTAGGTGTTCGACCACCAACATAAAACCAACGATCCTTTATTTTTTTAAATTGGCTTAATTCGTGAATAAACTGTTCACGGTCTGCTTCTTTAAAACGTGCAATAAACTCAACTTCACCCTTGTCAGCGCTAGCTTGACTGCTTAACACTTGCAAGCCTAGCCACTGACAATTTTCAGCCCACTCACGTGCGCTATTGCGATCAAATTTTTTTGCGGCTTGTAACGTTTGTGTCGCGGCTATGTAGTCAATACGCGCTTGCGTGAAAGCAGTATAGCGTGAGCGCATTAACTGTTCGGGTGTTTGTGGCAACGCTTGTTGTTCGATAAAGCGACCACAACATTGCTCATAAGATTGATCTAAACCGCAGGGACATGGCATGGCTTAATCTCGTTGATATGATAAGATACCGGCCTTAGGTTAAAACACGGAGTGCGGCATGTCTAGTTATGAAACGCTTTTACTCGATATTAACGGTCCAATTGCCACCATCACACTCAATCGTCCTGACAAACACAATGCGTTTAATGCCACATTGATTAGTGAACTTACGACAGTTGCCATTAACGTTGCACAAAATAAAACTGTACGAGCCGTAATTTTTGCCGCCAATGGCAAAAACTTCTGCGCCGGTGCGGATTTAAATTGGATGAAAGAAACTGCTAATGCTTCACCTGAAAAAAATCGTGATGAAGCACTAGCTTTAACGAAATTACTCAGTGCATTAAGTGCCATCCCCCAACCCACCATAGCAAAAATTCAAGGCAAGGTGTTTGGTGGCGGCATAGGCATTATTGCTTGCTGTGATTTTTCATTTTGCGCCGCAGATTCACAGTTTTGTTTATCCGAAGTGAAGCTGGGTTTAAGCGCTGCCACAATTTCACCCTATTTATTGCGCGCAATGGGTTACACAAACGCATTAAGGTGTTTGTTAAGTGCCGAATTGATGGATGCCGAACAAGCAAAACTGAGCGGGTTAATTTATCGTGTGTGTCCAGCAAATCAACTCGACTCTACCGTTAGCGCATTTGCCCTAACCCTTAGTAAAAATGGTCCCTATGCAATGCAAACCACTAAAGAATTAATGCAGTTACTTAGTCCCATCGACGATAAAGTTTTAATCACCACCGCAGAAATGCTAGCCAAGGTGCGCAGTGGCGCAGAAGCCAAAGAAGGCATGCAGGCTTTTTTTGAAAAGCGCAGTGCCAAGTGGAGTGAATGATGTTTACCAAAATTTTAATAGCCAATCGCGGCGAAATCGCTTGCCGCATTATTAAAACGGCACAACAACTTGGCATTAAAACAGTCGCTGTTTATTCCAGTGCAGATCAAAATGCACTATTTGTTGAGCAAGCTGATGAAGCCTATTTATTAGGTGACCCGGCACCACAAGCCAGCTATTTAAATATTGAAAAAATAATCACCGTAGCAAAACAAGCTGGCGCGCAAGCCATTCATCCAGGTTATGGCTTTTTATCTGAAAATGCCGCGTTTGCTGCAGCGTGTGAAAAAGCAAACATTATATTTATCGGTCCGAGCAGCCAAGCTATTTTAGCTATGGCCGATAAATCACGCGCAAAAAACATTATGCAACAAGCCGGTGTGCCTATTGCGCCTAGTTTTGATGGTGATTTACGTGACGTCAACACGTACACCAAAGCCGCAGAGGCGATTGGTTTTCCCATTTTAGTTAAAGCGGCTTTTGGTGGCGGTGGACGCGGCATGCGCTTAGTGCACAGTAAAGAGGAATTAGCCCAAGCTATTGCAAGCGCACAACGTGAAGCCGAGAAAAATTTTGCGAATGATGCGGTATTTCTCGAAAAATACGTGCACCCAGCACGTCATGTTGAAGTACAGATATTTGCGGATCAACATGACCATGTCGTGCATTTATTTGATCGTGACTGCTCCATTCAGCGTCGTCATCAAAAAGTAATTGAAGAAGCACCTGCACCAAATCTATCTGCTGCTACGCGTGAAAAAATGTATCTCGCGGCCATTAACGCCGCAAAAGCCATTCAATATGTAGGCGCGGGCACAAT
>JBGTHB010000067.1:0-14417 GCA_041746415.1 Coxiellaceae bacterium
TCGAAAATAGTAGAGCACGAAGCATTAAAATCACAGTTAACTGCATCAAACGAAGCATTGCAAAAAGAAAAACAACCTAGCGCTGAACAAAAGCAAAAAGATAAAGCTAAAAGCACCACAGCCAATTTAGAGCAACAACTCTCTCAGGCCAATGCCACTATTGCTCAAAATAGAGAAATAAATTTGTTACTCATGCAGCTAGTGAACCAACCTATTTTAAATACCATTACACGATTTTATTATTGGCTTTGCGCATTGGGCAACTTAACAAACGAACAACAACCAGCAAAAAACGCATGCGACGCTTTACTCAAGCCACTCGCTAAAAAATTCAGTCCGGCGTTTAAACCAGCAGCACAAAAAATAAAACTAACTAATACAAAATGGAACCAACAATTAGCCGCATTGATTATGGGATGCAACACAACTAATGCTGACTTAGCTGAAAATTTATCGCGCCATTATTTGCTACCAGATAATTTTCCTGTGACGTTGTTGCAAACATTAATAGAGCTAAAAAAAGAACTTGGTGAAAATTACGAGGTGATATTACAAGGCAGCGCTTTGAATAATTACGCTACGGCTTCGGATGTGGATGTGCTTGTCATCTGTCATCAGCAAGGCGAATGCGAAGCCACACGCAATGATGTGAACAACGCTATTAATAAGGTTTTCCAGCAACAGCCTATTTCAGGTTTCATACCAGCTCTTCACGTTGAAAATTACGCTCCATTTTCTTTTAGGGAAAAGATGATTGATATCACCCTTTATCACCAACCCCCAGCTCCAAGCAAACGCTGTTTTACTTCAGCCAGTCCTGTTATGCACCTCGAGTCAAAGACGCAAGTAGAGCGTCCCACTGCTGCCGCAAAATTTGTGTGCGACAACACAGTTGATTTTATTAGTGAAGCTGACTGTAAGGAATTGACGACTTTAGTAGCCTATTTCAACGCACTACTCAACGTGCCAAACTATACAATGGATGAAACTTACAAAATTAATATCAACTACCTGGCTTATTTGCTCACTCACCTGGCTAAAGCAGAACATCGCGGCCAAGCCATTGCTGATGCGGTAAGGTGTAAAACATTACCACTAATGCAGTGCCGTCCATTAATTTTAAATCTCATTAAAGACAACTGCATCCGAAAATACCCAGGCCGGGAAGGTGCGATAGATGAATTTTTTAAACGTAATCTAACCCTAACCAAACGCAGTATTTTTTCTGCTGCTGCACCTGAATTTAGACCTGCGGCTCAGGCACTAGCTTGCCGGTCTTAAGCCAGCGCACGTGGCGCCCCGTCTTGTCAGTAAACTCACCTGCCAATTGGCCACATGCCCCATCCACATCTTCGCCACGCGTGCGGCGCACACGCACATTAAATCCTGCGTCAATTAACGTATTTTGAAACAACGTAATTGCCGCATCTGTCGAACGCACATAATGTGTTTTGGGAAATGGATTAAACGGAATTAAATTAATTTTACACGGCACATTTTTTAATAACTGAATAAGTTGCTGTGCGTGTGCTAAATGATCGTTAACGTCGTGCAGCATCACGTATTCAAACACCACCATACGTTTTTTTTGGCCCTTAAAATAATCGCGACACAACGGAATTAATTGTTCCAACGGATATTTTTTATTGATTGGCACCAATTCATTGCGTAACGCATTGTTCGGTGCGTGTAATGAAACGGCTAATGCCACCGTACTGTCTTGTTGCAGTTGCTTCATCGCCGGCAACACACCAGAAGTGCTTAACGTCACGCGATATTTCGATAAACCATAGGCTTGATCATCCAGCATCAGCGCCATAGCGGCCACCACCGGTTGATAATTTAATAATGGTTCGCCCATCCCCATCATCACCACATTAGTCAGTGGATTGGCATTTAACACCCGTAAACGATTGCGCGCTAAAAACACCTGCCCAATAATTTCAGCCAGCGATAAATTGCGATTAAAGCCTTGTTTGCCAGTCGAACAAAAACTGCAATTTAAACCACAACCCACTTGTGAGGAAACACACAACGTGCCGCGATCGCGATCAGGAATAAACACCATTTCAATGTTGTTACCTTCAAACAGTCGTACCAACCATTTAATGGTGCCGTCTTGTGAAACTTTTTCGTAACTGATTTCGGGAAAACGCACTTCTGCCACGGTAGTCAGTTTATCGCGTAAGGATTTGCTGAGATCACTCATTAACGCAAATGAGGTGACCGCTTTGTGGTGTATCCATTTCGTAATTTGCTTGGCACGAAACGCCGGTTCGCCCAATTCTTTTAAAAACTGAGCGAGTTGCGTTGAGGTTAAGTCCGCTAAATTAGTGACTGAAGATTTCATTTTCTTTAAAAAAGAACGCAATTTCTTGCTGAGCGGTTTCTGGGGCATCCGAGCCATGAACCGCGTTGGCATCAATGGAATCAGCAAACATAGCACGGATAGTACCGGGAGCCGCTTCCTGCGGATTGGTGGCACCCATTAACTCACGATTTTTCATGATGGCGTTTTTACCCTCTAACACTTGCACCATCACTGGCCCTGAAATCATAAACTTCACCAGTTCACCAAAAAATGAACGCTCTTTATGTACAGCATAAAACTGTTCCGCCTGTTCTTTGCTTAAATGCAGCATGCGCGCCGCCACAATGCTAAGACCGGCATTTTCAAACAGTGAGTAAATCTGTCCGATAACGTGCTTGGTTACCGCATCCGGTTTGATAATTGATAACGTGCGCTCTACGCTCATAATAGGTCTCCTCAATGAATGTGAAAATTTTGCCCATTATAAGAGGTCACACTCGAATGTCAAAACAAACTTACTTTCTTGCACTTATTTCAACGACTTAACTGCGCAAAGGGTTTGATATTTAAGACGGTAGATCGCCGCGCTCGATGACGCGCTCGCGAAGACGGAAAAGAAAGCTCATGTCATTACGCTTGGATAATCCACCATATGATAGCTGATTACCCGGATAATCGGCTTTAATGAAACTAAATTACACCATCTAGCAGCTCAAATGCGAAGCAATCATAGGTCGAGTTCATAGCGAACATTTCGTCCTTCTCCTAATTTTTTGAAAGCACCCATAGTGAAAAGCGCTTGCAGATCGCGGGTGGCTGTTGCTTTTGAGGCGCCTGTAATGGTGATATATTTTTTAGCGCTCATGCCACCAACAAAACCCCTGAAACCTTCTCGTAACATGCGCGCCACAACTTTATGTTGACGTGGGTTTAATTGCTTTTCAAAAATGTTAAAAAAAGCGGATTTTTTTAAAATAAAATTAATTTCTGCTTCGGCATCGAGAAGCGCCGCTTGAACCGTGTTAATAAAATAGATTACCCAGCTTGTAATTTCGTTTGTTTTTGAAGCGGTATGCAACGCAGCGTAATACGCATTTTTATTTTCTTCTATCGCTTTAGATAGGCTTAAAATGGCAGGATAACCAAATCCTTGTGACAGTGCTTTTTCTGAAATAGCGCGACCAATTCGTCCATTACCGTCTTCAAATGGGTGAATGCTCTCAAAATACAAGTGCGCAATAGCAGCACGTAGCGGAGCATAATCAATTGCATTTGGTTTTCCAGGCGCTGTGTCATTAAACCATTTAATAAACTGCCGCATTTCTTTTGGAACTGCCGTTGAAGGTGGCGCTATAAAGTGCGTAACTTGCTTGCCAGGGTGCCCGGATATAATTTGCATTGGTTCATGGTGCGTGCGCCAACAGCCAATCGCTAAATGCGATTTGGCCAAGCTTGAAAACAACATGGTGTGCCAACTTAAAAGTGTGTTGTTTGTGAGCGGCTTATTAAATGTGTCGCGCACATCAATCATCAACTCAGCAAGGCCCAAGGCACGTTTATCACGAACCGCAACAGCACCGTGACCAATGCCAAGCTTATTTTGAATTGAAGATCTAATATCGGGACGACTCACAAACTCACCCTCAATCTCTGACGTGTTTACGGCTTCTTCCACGAGCAAATTGATAATCGTTTCTGTTTTTTGTGCTTCATTTAAATGAGCAATTTTACCTTGGATAAACCCTGTTTTTTCAATTATGGCCACAAGCGTTTTAGCCACTTTTGATAGGTCATATTGAAAATGAGGCCAATCTGATTTTTGCCAATTGTATTTCATATGAGCCAATTATAGGCTGTAATCGGCTCAAATTCAAACCATAAATGAGCCGATTAGGGCCGCTAACCGGCTCATCCCAGCAAGCACACTAACATAGCACGCTAATTTTATTAGCTTTTCGCTGCCAAATTCACTTTGTGTCGGTCATAAAAACCAGGATATACTCAAAGCAACATGGAAGCTTTCAGTATCTTACCGTTGATTCTTTTTATCGTCGTGATGGCCACCGCTATCGCGGAACGCATTAACGTGCCCTATCCATTGCTATTGGTGATCACGGGCTTATTAGCCGGGTTTATTCCTGGCATGCCAAACTGGCTCCCTCCGCAAAACATCATACTGCCATTATTTCTACCGCCGATTCTGTTTGCCGCTGCTCGGCTTATTTCATGGGATGACATCAAAGACAATGGCGTGGAAATTTTCTCACTTTCAATCTTGCTTGTTATTATAAAAACCATTGTCATTGCATTTGTTATTTCCTGGATTATTCCGCAAATGAACTTTGCAGAATCGTTGGTCTTGGGCGCGATTATTTCACCTACCGATTCCATTGCTGCCACCACTATTCTCAACAAGCTCAACACTAAAAAACACTTAGTGCGCACATTAGAAATTGAAAGTTTATTTAATGATGCAGTGAGCATCGTATTATATAAAGTAGCTGTATTTGTAGTATTTAGCGGCTTTATATATTTAAACGCTATCACTTACGACACCATCATGGGCAGCATTGGCGGTATTGCTGTTGGTTTAGTGATGTCTTATCTAGCAGGCATAATTATTCAACGCTTTTTGCGTGACTCAGAAAATGAATTACCTATTATCATGAGCTTAATCTTGGCTTATGTTTCCTATATCGTTGCTGAAAAATTTCAAGTTTCAGGCGTGTTAGCGGTCGTTGCCGCCGGATTATTTCATCGCCACACTGAACGCCACGTACACGCACGCACACGCCTCAAGGAAAAATCCGCTTGGGATACGTATATTTTCTTTTTAAATGGTCTCGTGTTCACCGTTATTGGTTTGCAGTTTCCCCTCTATCTTAAAAAAGTCAGTTACCTACCACTCACTCAATTAATTTTATTCCCACTGGCCACCATTAGCATAATTATCTTATTGCGGTTTGTATGGACCGCTGGCACACAATACCTAAGCATGAAAATTGCTATTTTAACCAAACGCAAAAAAACGCAACACCAAACATTTTCTTGGCGCGATATTATTATTTCAACTTGGTCTGGCATGCGCGGCATTGTATCATTAGCTTTAGCGCTCGCTTTACCACTGCAGCTCAGCCAAACCAATGCGTTTCCTAATCGAGAATTGATTATCTTTCTCACCATTATTACTATTTTATTTACGTTAATCGTGCAAGGATTAACGCTGCCATGGCTGGTGCGTAAATTAAAAGTAGAAAAAGACGACGATAAAGCTTTACATGAAACAACCACTGTCTTTAAACAGCTAACCAAACTGGCTATAGAGTATGTTGCCCATGCCCACGACAAAACATTTGTTTGCAGCAAAGAAGCAAAACGAATGGTTGATGAGTATTACGCCAGCCGCTTATTACAATTTCGCTTAGCCAAAGACAGTAAACACGAGCAACATGAATTAAACCGAGCAGCGGAAAAGCTGCTTACAAAATCGCTTGAGTACGAACGTCAAACGCTTCACAAAATGCTAGCCCAAGGAAAAGTATCAGAAGAAGCGTATGCGCGCATCTTAAGCAAATTAGATCGAGAAGAAGTGGGTTTTGCCGCGTAGATTTTATTTCGGTTTTTTTATACCAAAAAATACCACCAAAAATGCCGTACAACACACCGCCATTAATGTCCACATCGCTGCTTGCAAGCCTGCATGCAAAGCTTGATGTAAAATGTAATTGGCCTCAGCCTGGTGTTCTATAAAATAATCCGTTGTCATTTTTGGGTGTTGATCCAAAATAATTTGTTTAAAAAAATTAATGCTCTCTGCGGTATTAAATTTTGGGTAGGCATGCAACACAACACTCAGTTTGTTTAATGAAGCAATAAGAAAAATTAAGGTCAATAGCGAAGCCCCAATCGCACCGCCCAACCAACGCATCATCATGCTTTTACCAGTAGCAATGCCGATTTTTGTAGCAGCGATGTATTCCATCCCAGCCGGCAAAGAAACCGAGTTAATGGTAACAAAACACATACCAAACAACATAAATGCTGCACCCAAAACAAAATGTGATGGCAACACGGGTAGCAAAGCCATCATCATAAACGCTATCACGCCAAATGTTTCAGCAAGTAATAATATGCGGCGCGCGTCAAAATGTTGAGTAACTCTACCAATAAAGGGCGCAATAATTACTACCATTAAACCAAATGGGACAAACATTTCACCTGACTCGATGGGTGTCATGCCCATCACTTGCTGCATGTATACGCCATAAATCAGCACCCAAGAAATAATGACAAAATATAATAAAAAGCCAACAATATTAGCACTTAAAAAATTACGCACTTTAAACATCGCAAACTCAATTATTGGATTTGCAAAGCGTCTTTCATGCACTACAAAGAGGATTATTGCCAACACCATAATTAAAATGGTTATTAGCATAGGGAGTGACAATAACCCCCACCCATGACCTTGACTGAGTGCCATATTCAATGAAAACAAGCTGATCGCCAGTAACACAATGCCTTTCGTATCAATTTTTTGATGCGTCTGCAAAGACATGGTGTGTTGCGGAATACCATAGTAAATCGCACCTAACGACAACAAGCCAATGGGAATATTGATTAAAAACACCCATCGCCAACTGTAGAGATGAATTAAATAACCACCAATTAATGGCCCCAGTACCGTGCCAGCCGCAAATAAACCTATGACACCTGCCATCCAAGCAGTACGTTTTTTTTCTGGAATAAAATACATAACAGATGACACGGAAGCAGTGGACATAAATCCAGCCGCTATACCTTGAATTGTTCTACCGACGATAATTAACCAAGCAAAACTCGAACAAGCAATTAGCAAAGAACTTAATACGAACAGAACCATACCAAGAAATAAGATTTTACGCGCCCCATACAAATCACACAGTTTTCCTGCTGCCACTATAAAACACGAATCACCAATCGCAAAAGCCGATAAAAACCATTGCAGCGTAGTCATGCCTACATTCAGTTCTTTAGACATCGGCTCAACCGCAACACCAATGGCTAAAAAATCAATGCCAATTACGAAAGAACCAATGGCAATAGCAAAGAAAAACAATATCCGTTTATACATGCGCTATCCTTGTCTGCTTTGCAAAAGAAGCTTCTGCAAAGTTAGCACATCTCACAGCCTGCATAAACTACAAACGAAAACGGCAATTACTCAGTTAACGATAAAACTGAGAAGCTATAAAAAAAACCCGGCATAAAGCCGGGCATAAACATCAACAAAAATTAATTATAATAGTGCACCGTACGACACACGCGATAACCATTCGCCGTATCCCAACAATTGGTGCGAGTATAACTGCCAGCAGGTGCGTAATAAGTGCGGTTCACCACCACAGTTTGCGGTTGTGACATGGCAGCACCAGCCATCATGCCGATCGCCGCACCGGCAAACAAACCCACTGCCGCCGCATCACCATTACTCCAACCGCCATGATAATAATGAGGGTGATAATAATGATGGTAACCCCAACCACCGCCATGACATCCCCATGGATTACACCAGGCAAAAGTGGAAGGCGCGGCCAACATACCAGCTAATGCTAGCAGCATAACGATTTTTTGAATTCGGTTCATTACTCTATCTCCAAAATTGATAGCGTTAGCATAATAAACCAATGTTACGTGGATATTATTAAATACACTTTATTTGTAACAAGGTTGTAACCTGGAGCCTGTATTCAGGCTCTTACCTAATCGACAGGGTTGATCGCAGGCCAATCGATGAGAAAGCTAGGGCTGCAATGAACGATCCCACTGCAAGTAGTTTTCATCGCGTTGAATATAACTCAATACTTCCTGCGCTTTGACTTCACAGCTTTTATAATCACTCGCTTGTTGTGCTTTTGTGGCCTGACCCAACAGTTGGCCCAACGCGCTTAAATCCACAGCGCCAGTATTTTTTTGCGACTTAAAATCACCGAGTTTTTGATTGGCCGCTGCAATAGCTTGTTGACAAGCTTGGGGCGTTGCTGGCCCTGTTGAAGCTGGCTGATATGCTCCGCTGTCATTGCCAGTATAAATAGTGCCGCAAGCCGACAGGCTCAGCACGAAGCCCAAACTAACCACAAGCTGCCATATAAAGCGGATTTGGATCATACAATAACTATAGCAGACAGCAGCTTGATTTTACTGCTTGATTTAAAGGTATTGCCTAGTGCGAAATCCTAGGAATATTGATAGCATATGTCCTAAATCAATTCCGAGGGACGATTTCAATGAATGCATTCAAATTACTGATCGCAACGGCTATTTCGAGTGCCAGCTTATTGGCAACTAGCGCCTTAGCCGCTAATACCAACTTACTAAGTACAAACCAAAACGCCACTACCACTCAAAACGCGACCCCACCTACATTAGTACCACCTGCGCCGGCTCTCAACGCGAAAGGTTATGTGTTAATGGACGCAAACTCCGGCAACATCATCGCCCAAAAAAATATGGACCAACGCATGGAGCCCGCCAGTCTTACTAAAATGATGACGCTGTATGTTACTTTTCAAGCGTTAGCCAGCGGACAAATTCATTTGGATGACAGCGTACGCGTCAGCAAACAGGCCTGGTCAACCGGTGGTTCAAGAATGTTTTTAAAAGTGGGCTCCGATGTCAAAGTGAGCCAGCTCATTCAAGGCGTGATTGTGGATTCAGGAAATGACGCCTGTGTTACGCTGGCGCAATACATTGGTGGTACTGAAGACACCTTCGCTAACTTAATGAATCAAACAGCCGTCCGTCTTAATATGGACAACACCCATTATGTCGATTCAACCGGTTTACCGCGCCCCCAACATTATTCAACACCACACGATATGGCTCTGTTAGCGCGCGCTATTATTGAAGACTTCCCGCAGTACTACCACTTTTTCAATGAAAAGTGGTTAAAGTACAACAACATCAAACAGCCGAATCGCAACCGTTTATTATGGCGTGATCCTTCAGTGGATGGCTTAAAAACAGGCCATACTGCAGAAGCAGGTTATTGTTTAGTAACATCAGCTAAACGCGATGATACGCGACTGATTTCAGTTGTGATGGGCACACCCACTGACAACGCTCGTGCTGATGACTCTCAAGCATTGTTGAATTACGGTTTTCGTTTTTTCAAAACCTATACATTATTTGATGCACAACAAGCGCTCGCCAAACCCCGTGCTTGGTATGGTGAAAAAGATAACGTCTCACTGGGATTAGCAAAACCCTTGCAAGTTACGGTCCCTGTGGGCGAATACAATAAACTGCAAGCACAATTGAAATTACCCAAACGCATTGAAGCGCCCATTAAACAAGGCGACGCCTACGGTAATGTGGTAGTGACTTTAAATGGCCAGGTTATCTCAACCACACCGTTAGTTGCTCTCGAAAGTGATGCGCGAGGCGGTTTATTTACGCGTGCGGCTGACCATATATCCATGACATTTCATAAATGGTTTTAGTGTATGAAAAACATCGTATATTTAAATGGTAGTTACCTGCCACAAGATCAAGCCACGATTTCTGTTATGGATCGTGGCTTTTTATTTGGTGACAGCGTTTACGAAGTGGTGCCCGTTTTTAATAATCGCTTAGTTGGTGTAGATGAGCACTTAGCACGACTTGAACGCTCCTTAACTGCCATCTACATGACTATGCCGCTCGATAAAAACAGTTTCAAAAAAATATTTCAAACATTATTAGAAAAAAATAATTTGCACGGTGATGCAAAAATTTATTTGCAAATTACTCGCGGTGCAAGTGAAGAACGTAACCACCACATCCCTCGCGATTGTCAGCCGACCGTGTTTGTCTGTGCTACTGCCGCTCATGTGCCTTCATATACCGAGTTGGCAAAAGGATTTAAAGCCATCACTTTGGAAGATTCACGCCGACGTGATTGTTTTATTAAATCCACCTGCCTATTGCCAAATGTGCTTGCTCAATATCAAGCAGAACAAAATGGCGCCCTGGAAGCTATTTTTATTCGCAATGGTTATGTTAGTGAAGCGACTTCCAGTAATGTGGTTATGGTAAAAGATGAAATCATTATTACACCGCCACAAAAACCAGAAATTTTACCAGGCATTACCCGCAGCACCATTTTAAAACTGGCGCATACTAATAACATCGCTCACCAAGAACGCGAGATTGAAAAAGAAGAACTCGAAACCGCTGACGAAATTTGGGTAACAGGATCCACTAAAGAAATTTGCCCCATCATCATACTAAACGAACGCCCAGTCGGCACCGGAGAAACTGGTCCTGTTTGGCATGAGTTAGTAGGGCTTTATTATCAATACCGCAATCATGGCAGCGCTAATTCAACCCAAGGTGAGGCTACGCTATGACAAAAAAGCCCAGCAAAAAAAAAGTCACGCCAAAAAAAACCACTACGACTAAAATCAAAAAGCCATTAGCAAAAAAACCTCAGCGAAATAAAACAACTCAAAAAGAATTGCTTGAGTTTCCTTGTGATTTCACCATCAAAGTAGTTGGCCGCTCCGATGACAATTTCAGAGCGCACATTGAGCTGATCGTGCGCAAACGTTTTCCAAAAATAAAAGACTCTGCGTTCAGCCAGCGTTTATCACGTGAAGCAAATTATCTTGCCTTAACCATTGTGGTACACGTCAAAAACCGCGCTGAACTGGATTCACTATATGAAGAATTATCAGCCTCTCCCAAAGTAATTATGGCGTTATAAAATGGCACTAGAACATTATTTCATGCAGCTTAACGACTTCTTTCAGCAAAATTTATTATGGGCTGAGTTGTTTACGTTTTTGGTGGCGTTTACTGAATCGTTGCCCCTCATTGGAACAATTATCCCTGGCTCCGTTACCATGACCGTCATTGGCATCTTTGTGGGTCGCGGCACCATGCCTGTCGGCGTAACCCTATTGGTTGCGACGATCGGTGCTATTTGCGGTGACAGTTTGAGTTTCTGGGTTGGCAAATACTACAATGAACGTTTGCGTCTAATGTGGCCCTTCAAAAACCATCCCAAATGGCTTACTAGCGGTGAGATCTTCTTCATTAAACATGGCGGTAAAAGTATTCTCATCGGGCGTTTTGTTGGCCCTGTGCGCTCAACCGTTCCTTTAATTGCTGGTTTATTGCGATTAAATTGGTCGCGTTTTTTAATTGCCGCTAGTTGCTCGGCTTTGCTATGGGCTGTGATCTATTTGCTGCCCGGTATTTTAATTGGTGCCATCTCACTTGAATTACCCAAAGGCGCCACCTTTAAATTTATGCTGATTGCGCTAGGCGTTATTGTGTTGTTGTGGCTAATATTTTGGGCTATTCAGCGCTTTTTTTACTTTATTGCTTACTACATTAATCGGGCCGTTGATGCACTGTGGGATTGGTTTAATCAACACCATAGCTCACGCTTTTTAATTCGCTTGATTCGCAATCAACAAAACCCACTGGATCATCACCAACTTACTATCGCTATGATAGCTGTGTTATGTGGCTTATTATATTTAATCTGGTTCCCCTTAGCCTTATTGCATACCTCAATTACGCACCTCAACCTACCGCTATTTCATTTTCTGCAAAGTTTACGCACCCATCGTGCTGATACTTTTTTTATCTCACTTAGCTTGCTCACTGAAGCAAAAACAATTTTATGTATTAGCTTTATTATCGCCGTAATTTTTGGTGTCACCAAACAATGGCGCACTTGTTTGTTCTTATTAGGATTGATTTTTCTAACAGCAGCAAGTGTGGAATTTTTCAAAACATTTTTTTACTCTGCTCGTCCACTAGGCATCATGCTAGTTAAAGCCAGCTCTTCTTTACCAAGCGGTCATACTACCTTGGCAGTAACGTTGTATGGCTTTTTTGGTTATTATTGCGCTCAATGCTTGCAGCGCAGGTGGCATTGGCTGCCTTACCTCATCACAGGTTTACTGATCCTTACCACCGCCTTTTCACGCCTTTATTTAGGTGCTCATTGGTTCACTGATGTCATAGCCGGTTTGCTATTAGGTGCAACTTTATTGTTGGCGGTTATTGTTGTTTATCGTCGTAATATCAGGAGTGAACTTTTCTCTAAGTGGCACATTTTTTATATTGTCATACCCTTCATTATTGGCTATGGTTTAGCCGTGCATTTTGGAATGCGTCAAGCCCGTTATGATTATTCGCTGCATAAACCGCAACATTATCTGACACAGCAGCAATGGTGGCAGCAACCGACAAAATACTTGCCGCTTTATCGTGATAATCGCTTCGGCACGCCAATTCAACCCTTTAACATTCAGTGGTCTGACAGTCTTACTACAATTAAATTGCTATTACTCAACCGTGGTTGGCATGAGGCTGAAACAAAGCAAACATTACAATCGACGCTGCAACGCTTGGCAGCAAAAAGTCCGACCCAACACATGCCGTTTTTTTCTCTGCTGTATCTTAACCGCCCGCCTGCTTTAGCTATGTATAAAAATCTGGATAAAAACAAACTGATTGTAGAACTGCGTCTATGGAAAACAAATATTCATTTTGTGAATAGTAACCAAGCGGTATGGATTGGTAGTTTTAACTTTCGCCGCGCCGCCACTAAAAATCTACAATTAAATTCGCACCAACACATCACCCTGATTAATGGCGGCGGCGTAATCGAACTTACTCGAGCTTTAGCTAGTTACGATATTAAAATCATTCAAATGCCCATAACAGCAGAACCCAAAGCTATCCAAGAGCTGTCGTGGAATGGTAAGCTACTGATTATTCGTCGCAAATCCTAGGCATATTGTTAAGCTCGCTTCACGTTCAAATTTGCTGTATAGTCCATTTTTTTTTCAACTTTAACCTCGCGGTAACCAACATGTCCCAAGCTGTTTCATTTGACGATCTGAATTTACATCCTAAGGTGCTATTAGGTATTAAAAAATTGGGTTACGAAACCCCATCCCCAGTGCAACTAGAAGGCATTCCAGCATTGCTAGCCGGGCGTGACATCGTTGGCCAAGCGCAAACTGGTACTGGCAAAACGGCTGCTTTCGCTTTACCTATTCTCAGCCAAATTGAAATTAAAAATAATCGTCCCCAAGCGCTCATTCTGGCCCCAACGCGCGAACTGGCTATTCAAGTGGCGGAAGCATTTCAAAATTACGCCAAATTTATCCCTGGTTTCCATGTGCTACCTATTTATGGTGGCCAAGATTATCAAATCCAATTACGCGCTCTAAAACGCGGGCCCCACGTTGTAGTAGGAACACCCGGCCGTGTAATGGATCATATGCGTCGTCACACCTTGCGCTTAGATGGATTGAAAATGTTAGTACTTGATGAAGCCGACGAAATGCTGCGCATGGGATTTTTAGAAGACGTGGAATGGGTATTAGAACAAATCGAACAAGAACACCAAACCGCTTTATTTTCAGCAACAATGCCAACCAGCATTCGTAATATTGCCAAACGTTTTTTAAACAATCCGGTGAAAGTGCACATTGAACCAAACGTTTCAACTGTAGCCGCCATCGAACAATACTACATGCTAGTTGAAAAACGCGACAAAATTGAAGCCTTAACCCGCTACCTAGAAGTAGCCGCTATTGACGGTGCAATTGTTTTCACTGGCACCAAAACTTATTCCGTTGAAGTGGCAGAACGATTAAGCGCACGCGGCTATGCTGCTGCGGCATTAAATGGCGACATGAGTCAACGCCTGCGTGAACAAGTGGTGGCTAAATTTAAAAATGGCCAAATTGATTTTATCGTTGCTACCGAAGTAGCGGCACGTGGTCTAGACGTGGAGCGTGTGAGCCACGTGATCAACTTAGATATTCCCCAAGCGGCGGAATCGTATATTCACCGTATTGGTCGAACAGGTCGTGCTGGGCGTTCCGGTGTGTCACTGTTATTTGTCACACCGCGCGAGCAACGCATGCTGCGAGAAATTCGCACAGCGGTAAACAATCAACTTAAATTAATTCAACCGCCTTCAGTTAAAGAAATTCAATCCACGCGTGCTTCAAAATTCAAAAGCGATATTTTGCACGTATTATACAACAAAAATCTTGCTTCACAACGTAATACTATTGAAGAGCTGTGTCATGAAAGCAATCACAAAGCGCTG
>JBGTHB010000068.1:0-2940 GCA_041746415.1 Coxiellaceae bacterium
GTTAAAAAACACGACGGCAAATTGGCAATCGTCAAAACCGGCAACGCTGGCAATCCCATGACCGATGATAAAAAACCTATTCTAACTTGCGATGTGTGGGAACACGCTTATTACATAGATACGCGCAATGATCGCGGCAAATACATCAGCAATTTCTGGAAACTCATTAACTGGGAATTTGTTTACGCTAATTTTGTTGAATAGATTTACCTGTGCCCCGCTACTACGGTAGTGGGGTTTTCATAACCCGTGTATGATTCGATTATATGAAAGCTACTCGACGGCAACCGCCTGATGCCATTATTTACCAAGCCAAAAGCGGCAAAATTGAATTTCGTGGTGATCTCGAACGTGACACGGTGTGGGGCAGCTTAAATCAGATTGCGGAGTTGTTTGGTGTACAAAAAGCCGCGATTTCTAAACACTTAAAAAACATTTATAAAGAAGGTGAGCTTGATCCAATTTCAACTGTTTCCATTTTGGCAACAGTTCAAAAAAGAGAAAGACAAATTGGTCGGATTAATTTTATTATTGCTGCAAACTAAACAAACTAAAAGGAGTTAAACGTGCAAATCAAAGTTCTGATCAATGGCATCACTGGCAAAATGGGGCGGGTTGCGCAAGCCACGATTAAACAACAAACGGATTTGACGTTAGTTGGCGAGGGTAACAGTAAAACAAATTTAGTGGATTTGATTAAACAGCATAAACCGGATGTGGTTGTCGATCTCACCACTCCAGATTGCGTGTGGGGTAATTGCAAAACCATTATTGAAAGCAATGTGCGGCCGGTGATTGGCACTACTGGCTTAAACAACGAACAAATTACCGAATTAGAAAAACGCTGTAAAACCAAAAAACTGGGCGGTGCGATTGTGCCGAATTTTTCACTGGGTGCGATGTTGATGATGAAGTACGCCCAAGACGCCATTAAGTATTTTCCTGATAGTGAAATTATTGAGATGCACCATAATCAGAAAAAAGATGCCCCATCCGGTACAGCTTTAAAAACTATGCAAATGATGGATAAAGATATTCCGATTCATTCCGTTCGCTTACCAGGATTTTTTGCGCATCAAGAAGTTATTTTTGGTGGGTTTGGTGAAAGCTTGAAAATTCGTCACGATGCCTTAAATCGTGAATCCATGATGCCGGGATTATGGTTAACGTGTCGTAAAGTGATGCAGTTAAATCATTTAGTGTATGGATTGGAAAATTTAGTTTGAATTTACTATGCTATTGACGATGATGGAAATGTTTATTTGTGCATTAGTGTGAAGGAGCCGTTTGCTCTTCCGCGCTAAAACTTTCCTGCAATCTTTTGCGCTAATTTAAACGGCAACCACTTCAATATAATGGTTAACCAATACATACGCAGTGGAAAAATAATCCGCGGTTTGTGTTTCGCCAAACCACGACGAATAATTGCTACTGCTTTATCAACCGGCATAATAAAGGGCATGTTATAGGGATTTTTTTCAGTTAGCGGTGTGTCAATAAAACCGGGGCAGACAACTGTTACCCGCACATGGTGTTTTTTCAAGGATTCATATAATGCTTCACCATAGGTGCGCACGAAACTTTTGCTCGCGCAATAAGCGGGAGCACGCGGTAAACTCACAAACGAGGCCATAGAGGAAATCAAAACAATTTGCCCTTGTTGGCGTTGCTGCAGCTTAGGAATAACGGCATGAATGGTATTCACCAGCCCCTGCACATTCACATCAAAAATTTGTTGTGCGCGTGACACATTCCAGTGTTGGCCGAAATTAGAAATACCCGCATTAGCAAACACCAAATCAACTGGGTATTTCGCATCAAATTCATTAATGGCGTTTTCCAACGCCATTTTATTGGTAACGCTCATCGCTATTACCACAACCACTGCACCTTTGTCGCAGCAGAGTTTAGCCACTGCATTTAAACGCGTTGCATCGCGTGCAATTAGTAATAATGCCACGCCTTCTTTCGCATAAGAAAGTGCTAGTGCTTTGCCCAGGCCGCTATTTGCTCCGGTTATGATGATATGGTTGTGTGTCATGGTCAGTAAGTTTATGCTAAATATTTTAATTAGGCAAAAGCACCATATGCACCAAACATCATTAGCCACACGCTACAAAAAAATCATTCCTATTACGGTGGCCATTGCCTTTTTTATTAATTCATTAGATGGCTC
This sequence comes from Coxiellaceae bacterium, assembly GCA_041746415.1. GTDB lineage: Bacteria > Pseudomonadota > Gammaproteobacteria > Coxiellales > Coxiellaceae > JBGTHB01. The sequence goes on from JBGTHB010000068.1 coordinate 2,177, forward strand.
TGTGTTAAATGTCGCTGTTCCCACCATTGCCGCTGCTTTACATGAGCCGCCGCTTATTTTAAAACTCGCCATCACCAGTTATTTAATTAGCATGGGTGTGTTCATCTTAATTAGTAACTGGTTAGCAGAGCGTTTTGGCACCCGCCATGTTTTTTTAACAGCAGTGATTGTGTTTGGCTTCGGTTCACTCTGTTGTGGGTTATCACAAAATTTAACGCAGTTGGTGCTGTCGCGCTTACTGCAAGGTGCGGGTGGAGCAATGATGATGCCTGTCGGCCGTTTAATTTTAAATAAAGTGTACCCCAGATCGGAAATTTTTAAACTGATGGCAATGATTGCTATGGTCGGTTTATTAGGCCCCGCATTAGGACCAATTACCGGTGGCATTATCATCAGTTTTAGCAATTGGCGTTGGATTTTCTTTATCAATCTGCCATTTGCTTTGATTGGAGCAATACTGATCGCGCGTTTTATTCCGAACCTAAAAAATCCCGATTACAAAAAACTTGATTGGATTGGCTTTATTACCGTGAGTGTAGCTGTTTCTGGTATGGCATTTGGTTTTTCTGCTGTTGGACAACAAGCGTTACCGATCACCCTGGAAATTGTTTTACTGTTGGTCGGCATGCTTAGTCTGATTGTTTATTATTGGCATCAAAAACACAAAGTGCATCCTTTTATTAATCGTGCGGTTTTTAAAATAAACAGCTATCGCGTTGCAGTGGCGGGCGGTTCATTGAGTCGTGTCGGCATCATGGCGGTGA
>JBGTHB010000069.1:0-3302 GCA_041746415.1 Coxiellaceae bacterium
CGCTCGCCATGACTCACCTTTCATTTGTGCTAATGCGAAATTAAAAACACTAGCCGCAACATAGTTGATCCATACAACCTACCACAAGGAGAAACACAGCATAAACCGCGAGTTTGAAAAAAAAATCATCCATAAAAACGCTTTAATTTAATTTTGTCTTAAGGGTTGAGGCGTATGATCACCCTTAAGTAAGCATTAGGAACTGCTAAAAAAACCATAAGGACCTGCCGAGAAGGATCCCGCGCATACCAATTTATCTAGGAAAAACAATAAATTAGCTATAGATTGCGGAGATAAACAGGTGAAAAATGTATTTCGATTAAGCGTTACGGCAAGCGTGCTGCTATTAGGACTTGCTGGCTATCAAGCCGCATTGGCTTCCCCAACTGGGCCTTATACTGATGTTCTTGGCGGTGCCGACTATTTAGCTGGCAGCCAAATCACCGATTTGGACTTCCCTGTTAGCGGCAGCAGTATCGGCAACCCTACCCCAGTTTACAGTGGCGCTTATGGTTATACCGGTCGCGCTGCTTTTGGTTATTTCTTTAATAACGATCCGACACAGTCTTGGGCTTTTGGTTTGGAAATGGGTTACAACTATTTTTCTCCTGAAAAAAGTAACACTTCAAAAAGTATTCTAAACGCGCTTGGAAGCACTAGTAACGTTGAAGGCAGCTCCAAAACAAATGCGTGGGCGGGTGATTTGGATTTTGTGATTAGCGAAGACGTATCGCAACATCTTTCGATGCTTTACAAAATCGGCGTGGGTTACGAAAGCATGGATCAAACATTTACTTCAAGCACCATAAGCGGACCAGGAGATTTCTCTAATTCTACCTCGACCACAGATAGTGGTTTTGGGTTAACAGGCGGCATTGGCATGCAGTATGCCTTTAGTAAAAACTTTGCTGTTCGTGCCGAAATTGATGCAATGAAAGGCAAAAAAGGCATTGGTTATGGCCAGGGCTTAGTCGGCCTGGTGTGGATGTTCTAACTTTAAAATGAGTTATAAAAATGAAAAATAAATTGGTTGCTGCAATATTAATTTTAGCCTCAGGTGTGATGTTTAATTATGCTTTTGCTGGTTTAACTATCCTCCCATTAAACCTTACGGTTATTGGCGCAGGCTTTACAGCAGCTGGGCCCATCACCAACAGTGGTAGCAATTTTAAAGAATGCTCAGCCAACGGCAGCCAAGTGAATTGTAAGTATGCTAGCTTAGACCCGTCTTTGAATAACACTTCTTTTGCGTTTGAAACTGATTATTTAGGTAATGATATTGGGCAAGTAACCCTCACCACACAAAGCCCCAATATGACATTAACCTATGCACCGAACGCTTTGGGCACGAGTGATAATTGCTCTGTCACCGCCTATAATGGTGGTCAAGCTGGCGGATCCACAGTTACTTTTTCTAACAGTGGTAGTTATAACGGCAGTATTAACGTTAATTGCCAAACACCAATCATACCTATCAACCCGGCAACACAAAACTACACCTATCAAGTAAACATTGAGAATGCACCATTTGGTGAAAATGAAACTCTGTCCTTTGGCAAAGCCGATGGCTTTTCTTCCCCTCCTTCTTGGGCAACTGGCTTTGTTTTTAACGGTAACAGCCAACCTTACACAATGAGTTTTAATGCCACTAATGATGACTATCAAAATGCGTCTGGTGATTTTGGTTTTGCTATTACTTCTAATAGTGGCAGCAATGTTATCCCGGACTTTAATATTGATATCAATAAACAATCCGGCCAAACTATTCCGACTATTCAATCTAGTAAAAACCTTAACTTTCACATTGGCACATTCGTATATAGCTGCAGCATTGCTAAAACAGCAGCAACATTAAGTAACAACACCTATGTTTTTGATGTTACCCCGACGTGTACTACCGTCAGCAACACAGTGAATTATAATTTCAATCTCGCCATTAATAGTTTAGTTAATTACGCGACAAATGCTGCCGTTGGTTATAACACACCTTCTTGGGCCAGTGGCGCAAAAATTCAGGGTTCGGCTACCGATGTTAGCCATTATCAAGTATCACTCAATATGAATTTGCAGCCTACGACTGGTACGGTAACGCCTTTAACTTTAAAAATTCCGGTTGGTTACAACTACGGCGGGGTCAACCAACAAGGCACGGCCTATTTACCTATCCCCGTTACGCCAAACACAGATGGCACTTTACACGTAGACGCCGGCTCTAATGTTCCTTTGTCCAACAATAATGCCCCAGGACCGGTTTCGACTTGCAGCTGGAACAGCGTTGATTTAAGCGCCAATAACACCAGCACCAATATCGGCATCACTTGCTCAAATTCACAAGACAATCACGGTTTTAAACCCACTACTTTTGATATTTATCAAAACAGTCATGATTTTGGGGGCGCAACGTTCAAAGTGACGTCAATAACCTATGCCTTAACCGGGGCTACTAATAATACCGTAATAACGCGAGACTCTGACGGCACACTGAAATTGGGACAATTATTATTTAACCGTAATATTGCCCAAAATAAAGATATCACCGTTAATTTAGAATACAGTAGGGGCCTCCCAATACTCAGAGCATCATTTTCACTACATTATGATCCCACTACTGAAACATATCAGATCAAAAATGTTCAAGCGCCTGGTATGAGCTTCCATATTGAACTCTACAAAGGTACTCCTTGCTCTTTATTTAGCTCAATCTGCAAACTTCAAATTAAATAAAGTTGCGATTAAATTTTTAGCTTAGCACCGCTTGCCTAAAACAAAATTTAGGCAAGCAGCGCTCTTCAAACCACATAGCTTAAATTTCAACAAAACTATATTAAAAGCCGTCTTTTAGTATGGTATTATTATTACTTGCTATCTTACAAGGAGTAATTTTATGCTGTACTGGGCTTTAGTCTTTTTTATTATTGCTATTATTGCAGGCGTATTTGGCTTTACTGGCATTGCAGCGGCAGCAGCAGGAATCGCCAAAATTCTATTTTTCGTGTTTTTAGTTGTGTTCGTGATTTTTTTAATCACAGGCCTGGGTCGACGTAAAAAATAATCTCACGCCAATCACGCCATAGAATGAAACCAGGACGGTAAAATAAATGTTTAATCAACAGCATAATTTTACTCGTTCTACTCATTTTATTGAACGAATTCTTTCAAATATTTGGGTTATACCTCTCCTAATGACCGCCGCAGCGTTAATGCTAAGCTTTATTCTGTTTCGACTTAATTTTAGTGTTTCCAGCCTCACCCCTAGCAAGCTGTTTGACTATCAATCGGCTAAAACCATACTGATCACCTTG
>JBGTHB010000070.1:0-3239 GCA_041746415.1 Coxiellaceae bacterium
AGTTGGGGCGAATATTTGCTGAGCCAGGATAAAACAATAAATTACTATTCATAATTAACCGCACTTGTTGCCCAACTTTTATAACTTGCACGCCATTATTACTGAGCTGCTGCTCCAATATATTGCCACCTAATGCAGACAATTGGCCGCGCTCTGTTTTTAATTGCTGTTGCACTTTAGCCACTTGTGCCTGGTTTAATTTTAATTGCTGCTCCAACTGCTGTTGACGCACCATGGTGCCATTCACTGCCTTAACCGCATCTGACTGATGATAAGCGCAACCTGACAACGTCAAAATAGATAATATTGACAATCCGACTACTGATATTTTTATTTTTTTAACTACCATTTAAGGTTACCTCTAAATTTTTTTACGTATTTGATTCGTCTATTTTTAATTGTATTTCTTTCGCCATAGTCGAAATTAATTTTGCTATTTCTTCTGCCGATTTTTGCGGTTTGTTTTTCGGTGGATAATCCGTTCCTTTCTCCATATCACGCACCAACTCCACCGCCACATTCATCGCTTGTTGTGATGGTCTACCGCCTAAGCGTTCTACGTATTCAATTTGGTCGCGAGTGTCGGCGCGTTTTAGCAAAGGTTTTTTAAATTCTTCAATTTTTTCTTTAGACAATACTTTTTCTAAATGTTCATTAAGATGAATTGGTGTAAACATATTGAGGTAATCAACCACTTCTTCTTCGGTTTCAAAGAAAATCGACGTTAATTCCGTTTGTTGATAATAACGACGCAATGCTTTTGCTGCACGATCAAGTGGCTGCAATGCGCGTTCTTCTTCGACCAACTTAATGACATCACTCACCTCTTCACTGCTCAGTGTGATGTTTTTAAGATCTACACCATTCTCAACTATTTCACCGAACTGGTCGAAACAACTTAATAATTTATTAACATCCGCATCCAACGGCTCATCCACTTTCAAAAAGTGATTTAAGCGCATACGTTTAACTGGCTTAGGGCTAGCATAGAAAAATCGACCGCGCACAATTTTCGATTTAAATAAAAAGTGGCCTTCACCCAATCCTTGTTCTTTTAAATCCAATAAATCAATGCGCGCACGTTTTTCAACACGGGCTCCTTTAGCATCGGCATAAGTGCCCATCACGCTGCCTTGGTCAACTTGAAAACTATCAACATGAGTCACATACGATTCGCCGGCAGATTTCATAAAGAAATCCCAGGTTTCGGTAGGGTCTTCTAACTTCATACAAATTTTAATGTTGGTATTCGCTCCGATAGATGCAGCTTCTTCTTTGGATGCTTTTTGGAAAGCAGGTAAATCTTGTCCTGCAAACACCACGGAAAAGCCCAGTGAACGTGCTTGCGCTGGCACCACCGCAAATCCTTCCACCGCGTAATAACCATACTCATCTAAAATACACAAAAAAGGTGTTTTAGCATTGGTGGGTTTTGACAAAATCAAATCGTCGTATTGCCCTTCCACTTTATCACCCAAGCCAGAGGCCATCATGGCGCGCAAAGTGGCAATCACCACTTTACCTAAGTTGGCTAATTCAGCAGGTGATTTTTCTAACGCTGGTAATAACACACATAAAATACGGCGATTTAACACCACATCGTGCATATCCACTTCCGCTAATTTGTGACGCATGATGTGCCCATAGGTGTCCGCCAACGAAGTAAACACCCGCGTCAATTGCATGGTGATAAAACCATGCTGTTCCAATACCTGTGAAACTTGCTTACCTTTTTTCTGTTTATTGTAGCCCGGCAAGTTATCCATGTAGTGATCAATAGGCTGCAATACGGACTCAGGAAATTTACTGATATCAATCGCTTCTTCACCGTCGCGTAAAAATAAACGGTCACACACAATCGGTTCTAATTTTGATAAATTGAAATAACGACGCACAGTGTGCGCATCTAATAAAATATGCCCGGCATCCCGCATCGCCACTAACAATCGCATTAACGCTTCAACGAAACCAATCGCACGCCCTTTCCACATATCGCCATCGGGTGTGGCTGCGGATTTATCCATCAAGCTCACCACCAATTGCGCTAACATGCTCGATGAGCCAGTGGCAAATGGATTCAACGTGTTTGACAGCTTTGTGTCTTGCGGACCCACCACATCGCGTGCGCCGGTCATGAAATTAATTAATAGAATATCGTCTTCGCGCCCCATGCTGCGCGCCATTGAAAATATTTTAGCGTAAAGCGAATTATCGCCTTTACCATCCACATAAATAAAACCACTCGACTGCAACAAGGCGTTATAAGCCAATCCCAACATTGCTTCAGTTTTACCAGAGCCAGTTGAGCCAAAAATTAATACGTGGGTACGCATGTCTTCGTTGTTAAACCATAATTCGTTATTGGTTTTATTTTCATTGCCAAAGTAATAAATACCACCTGCTTGGCGCGGTTTATCGTCACCAGGACTTAAATCATTGTAATCTTTTATCTGCGCATGGATGGGCAAACGAAATGGCAGCTTGGCTTTTTGCAACAAGCAAATGAAAAAACACATCACTCCGGCTATAAAAATCACATCAGCTAAATAAAATAAAATATAACTCGTCAATGCAAACAACAGCAGCATAATACCGACATAGCGTGGATTTTTAAGAAAATCCGCAACGCGCACCGATAACGTTCGCGTGTCACGAATGACATGCGAATGAAAGCGTTCATGATGTGCGCTTAAGCCGCGTTGGTGGTACGCCATGACGTGTCTTGCTCCACATATAAAATGTTATTAACCGCATCCTGCAGTGCTACCACTGCTTGCTCTACCATCGGAGCTTTTAACGGACGACCCAATTTTTTCTCAGCACGCCAGTGCGCAAATAATCCAGCAATTTCAACCACCGCGGTTTGTCTGCCCACTGAATTCAACATGTACCACATGCGGCGATCGACTGGTCTTAACCATAAAAATTCAGCACTCGCCAACACCCCATCGGTTCTGGCAATCGCTAATAATGACGCCATTAAAGTACCTACATAGGCGTGTCGCTTTTCCAACCATTTTAAAATGCGATGCGTGCTGTACTTTTGCGCCAACTCGTCCACTCCAGCAAAATTTAATTTGCCATGACGAGAACTGATTGCGATCTGATCTAACAAATCGTTGGCGGTGTTTTCATCGCGACTCGCCTTCGCTAAAAATATCACTGCCAATGCTTTTAAATGAATCGGCAATTTAGTAATGCCCGCCCATAATGGACCGACTTGGATAACAAATACTTTT
>JBGTHB010000071.1:0-13803 GCA_041746415.1 Coxiellaceae bacterium
GATAAAATTCTTTTAAATCTTTTTTAGTGTTGCCTTTTGCTGTTTCGGATAATTCAAGGCTAGCAAAACCATCGTGCTCTTTTTTATCGAATTCAAATTTGTTTTTTTGTGACAGCGGACTTTCAAAAAAATTACGCCACTCAAGGTAAGTTTGATTAATCAACTCTTGTTTAATGGGATGGTGCGATAACACCCCAAAACCAAAGTCTTCTAATGATTGCGTAAATCGTGCTGCCGCTTGCGGATCCCGATAATCCACCACTGGGATTTGTGCCACCATTACTTACCTCTCTTAATTTAGTTGTCATACACTGCCAAAAGCCGACGGCAAAATAGCATATCTTGGTGTTCATCGGATAGAGTAGCGCACTCAAAACAGTAAAAAAATTATCCAGAGAACAGTCAGTGGTAATTTATGCGCCAATTTAGGCAGAAGATAACCTAGAAATTAAGCGCTTTTTAACTTTGACTGCTACTCTATTTTTTCAAAAATCACACAGGAGGATCGCATAGCGGACCAAACTCCTGAGGAGCACATCAATCACAACAGAGGTTAAAAATGCCCCAAAAAAAACCCGACACAGCACCTTTACATCCACGCACAGTCAGTCTCATCAGCCCTAAGCAATTATGGACGCTTTGTGTGACGCTGCACAATCAGCCACATAATGACACGAGCCGGTTTATTTTCAATGCGCTTACCGCCGATAATCAAAAATTAGGCGCAGCCTTAGAGAAAATGGACTCAACTGCAAACAGGCAGCTTAAGCTGCTCATTAAGACAGAGGCGCTTAGCGATAAAGAAACTTATCTACTGTTTCATGATTTAATTCATCTCAATCAAAGCAATGCAAAGCGCAGCACCAAACGCATTCACTGGATAAGTGAACAAATCAATAAGCTTTTTTGCCACAAAATTCCCGCTAGCATTTTATATGGCGATAAGGAAAATGAAAAAGCAGCGGCGCTTAACATCCCTAGTGCACGCTTGCTGCTAGGGCCTGAAACTGGGCGCCAACTAAATCAGCTGGTCGATTGCAACACCGTTAATTCTTCAACCCTAACTACCCTTCTTTATGACTTACACCGTTTAGCCCGCGACCATTCCGATGCTCGCAGCACCACCATTATGGAAATACGCAGCAAAATTCAACAACTGCATAATGAAAGTTTTAATCCAGCTGCTTTATGTGGCGGTTCGCTGTCAACGCTAACCTTTGGTTAACCCGTTTAAGCGCTAGCTTTAAGAAATATTTAATTTTTGTAACGTAAGCTTATTTTAAAAAAACAGGGTGAAAACGATGCCTAAAAGCAGTAAACGATTGTGGGTCTTTTTGAGCGGCTTGGTCGTATTACCTGCAGCGCTGGCGAATGATCCGTTGTTGTTAGCACCAGCCATTCCAAAAACCACAGTGACTACTGAAAGCCAGTGTGAAAGCATTGCCAGTAACGCGTTCAATGCGCTATCCACTTTCGTACTTAGCATCCCTCCCACTATGAAATACGCTCATATGCAGGATTATTACAGTCGCTATAAAATGGTATTTTCAGGATTAATGATGGTCCCACCCACTAACGCATCCTGCACCAACGGCCAATGCACCAGCACTTATGTGCCCAGTTGTGCACTAATGAACAGTGCTTACCATAGCCCCCAAGCAGGAACATTGGCTTTAGACGTGATCAACCAAACCCTGAGTGATTATAACCAAGGTGTTTTTCCTAATGGTAAGTCCAGCACGTATGGAGAAGAAACAAATATTGTTTGTCATTACCAAGCCAGTGATCCGAACAATCAAACGTGCAGCATTACAAAGACCAAATAGAATTAATCTACCCCTTCTATGTGACCATTTTTCATTAACGCTAAACCTTGTTGGTAGCAGCTAGCATAATGCTTATCCAAAGCGGCTGCTTCTTGTTGCGTCAGCAATAATGGTAATACCGCTAACATAGATTGGCACAATACATAAAAATGACTGAGCTTTGCCACATTGCGCCGATAAACATCACCGCCATAACCGATAAAACGTGTTGCAATATGAGCGGCTTCGACATCATTCATGCCATCGCCAATGTGCACTATGCGTGGATGTTTTTCCTTGAGTTCGGCAATCACGCGAGCTTTATGTTCAATCAACAATGAATCCGCTTCAAAATCTTTATAGCTGCCATCTTCATTAAAATAAACATTCACCGCATACACATTCTGCGATGGAATGAATAAGCGTTTCACAAATGGTTTGATGGCTTGGCGAATGCCGGCTGAAGCCACATACACCGGTTTTTTTAAATGATGCAAAATCTCAATGGTCTCAATAATATGTTCAGTACGACTAGCATAATATTGTTCGCCCAACCAAAACATTTGTGCACGTGTCGGTTTAACAATATCCAAACGTTCACGATACATACTGCTGAACACACCCGTTTCACTCATCGCCACTTCCGTTAAGCGTTGCACTTTATCGAGGTGACCATTTTTTTCGGCGAGCTGATCAATGCCTTCAATTTGACTTAGCGTGCTATCACAATCAAACACCACCGCATCAATAGATTGCTCAACTTGCCACGGTTGTCGCTGCATTTTTGTTCCTTTTGAGTTAAGGCTTGTTACGATATACTAATCAACATGAATACACCATCGCAATGGAGTTCGCGAATCGCTTTTGTCTTTGCTGCAGCAGCAGCGGCCATTGGTTTGGGAAATATTTGGCGCTTTCCTTATTTAGCAGGACAAAATGGTGGTGGCGCATTTGTTTTAATTTATCTTTTATTTGTCGTTGTGCTTGGCATTCCTTTTATGACATCGGAGGTGGTATTAGGCCGCATTGGTCGTCGCAATCCTATTGGTTCACTCGCACAAGTGGCAAAACTTGCCAAAAAATCACGCCATTGGGGTATTGTTGGTGGCATTTCTGTATGGGCTGCGTTTTTAATTGTGAGTTATTACGTGGTCATTTCCGGCTGGGTACTCGATTATTTAGTGCGCGCTATTTTAGGCAAATTTCAACATATCACCGAAGCCCAATCCATTGCGCAATTTAAAGATTTGCAAGCCAACGCCTGGCAAATGATTTTAAGCAGCACATTAGTAGTGATAGCCAGCATGGCCACCATTATGGTTGGTATTAAAGCGGGTTTGGAACGCGTGGTAATGATATTGTTTCCTGCGCTATTGGGGCTGATGGTGTTATTGCTGGGCTATGCCATGACCACAAATTATTTTGGTGATGCCGCCCGCTTTTTATTTACGTTTCATTTTGACAGCATCACACCCAAAATCGTATTAATGGCGCTAGGCCAAGCGTTTTTTAGTTTAAATATTTCCATGGGTATTATTATTATGTTTAGTGCTTATATGCCAGAACGGGCACCCATTATAAGCAGTGTGATCGCAGTGATAGCAGCAGATACAGCCATTGCGTTGCTGGCCGGCATGATTATTTTTCCTATTGTATTTGCTACCGGCTTAAAACCTTCTATCGGTCCCAGCTTGATTTTTCAAACCTTGCCTATTGCTTTTGGCGCTATGGCTTGGGGTTCATTAATTGGCAGTTTGTTTTTTCTGTTATTATTTTTGGCGGCGTTTACCTCTTCTATTGCCTTACTTGAAGTACCCGTTGCCTGGCTAGTCGAAAATCATCATTTTTCACGTCCAAAAGCAACCATAACAATAGGCATTTTGTGCTGGATTGTCAGCTTAGGCACCGTCTTTTCATTCAGTCATGATCACCACTGGGATATTCATGGTATTAATTTTTTTGAAGCCATTGATTTTACCACTTCATCACTTATGCTGCCCATCAGCGCTTTTTTTATCGCGTTATTCACCGGATGGTGGTTACCCAGCCAACTCATATGCGAAAAATTAGGCTGGCAAGCGAACGGCTTTTGGTTTAAAAGCTGGCGCTTGACTATACGTTACATTGCGCCCGTTGCTATTTTACTTATTCTTCTAAGCTGTTTTGGGATTTTATAAATGTCATCTGAAATTCAAATTTTAAATACCATTGCGCCCATTGGTTTGGCGCGTTTTTCTAACGCCTTCACTCTGAGTGAGAACACCACCCAACCACGCGGCATTTTATTGCGCTCTTATCAACTGGACGCAAATAAAATTAAAAAAAGTGTTGAGGTCATCGCTCGCGCTGGCGTCGGTGTGAACAACATCCCCATAAAGTACTGCACGGAACAAGGCATTCCCGTATTAAACACCCCCGGTGCAAACGCCAATGCAGTTAAAGAATTGGTTTTAACTGGTATGTTAATGGCATCGCGTAATATTACTCACGCCTGGGATTACGCTAAACAATTGTGTGGTGATGACGACAGCATAGACCAACTTGTGGAAAAAAATAAAAAACAATTTTCTGGTTGTGAGTTATCTGGTAAACGTTTGGCAGTGATTGGCTTGGGTAACATTGGCTTACGCGTGGCTAACATAGCCGTCGAACTGGGCATGAACGTCATTGGTTATGATGCCGCCATTACAGTAAAACATGCGTGGCAATTGTCTTCTCAAGTCGAACAAGCCCATTCGATGGCTGACGCCATTAAACAAGCGGACTTTGTGAGCCTACACATTCCATTAAATGATAAAACGCGTCATATAATCAACACAAAATTTTTTTCAATCTTAAAAAAAGGTGCGATTTTATTAAATTTTGCTCGCGCAGAAATCGTGGATAAGAAAGCTTTGCTTAAAGCACTGAACACTACCCTGCGTTATTACGTTTGTGATTTTCCTTCTGCCGACTATCTGCAACAACCTAACGTGATTTGTCTACCCCATTTAGGTGCTTCAACAACGGAAGCCGAAGAAAATTGCGCTATGATGGCTGTTGATCAGCTCATGTTGTTTTTGCAGCATGGCGAAATCAAAAATTCGGTTAATTTCCCAGAGGTCAGCATGCCGCGCACTGAAGGGTTTCGTATCGGATTAGTCAACGCTAATGTGCCTAACATGTTAACCCAAATCGCTGCGGTATTTTCAAAAAAAAATGTCAACATTATTGATATGATTAACAAGTCGCGTGGCGACATTGCCTACACACTGCTGGATTCAGAAAAACCCATTAACAAAACAACGTTGAGCGAACTGCAACACATTCAAGGTATTGTTCGAGTTCGTCAATTTTAGGGAGGGCGTTATGCACCATGAAATCTCAAAACTGCTCAATAGCGAATTAAACCAAACCGAAAAAATCGCCAAGCTGAAACGCATGGCATACGATGCAGCAGAAAAACAAGTTGCGGATCAAGAAAACATGCCCAATATGGCCAACGGTGATCCTGATCTAAAAGAGATTGTGGATACGTTAAATGAGCTGAGCGGCAAACACTATAAAATTGCGGATTTTTATCCGCATCACTGAGCTAACGCCTAGCTCTGCAAATAATAATAACTCAAGGAAGAGTAAATGATTGTTAGTTTAAATTTTGTTATTTCATTAGTGGCCTTTTGTTTAGCCATTCGCGCCTATCACAAAGGCAAAGCATTATTCATGTTTTCTTTATTTTTATTATTGGTCGGCAGTGCCTCCTTAGTCGGCGGTTGGTATCATTTGATGCTGCAAAATGAAGCAACCAGCTTATCCATTATCGCCACAATCAATCATCATCTTCCCCAACTGATACAAATTAACTTTGATCAACTCCAAATACGCTTATGGTATCTTACCGTTGTTATTATTGGTGGCGCCGAATGCAGTTTCTTTTTCTTATTAAAACCGCTATTAACTGGCAAATTAAAATACCTGGAATATTATTTTTTATGTATGTTGGGCATATTTATGGTTGCTAACTTGTTAGTGGATCATTACCTGGTGGTGGTTTCATTTCACGTTATTACTCAAACAATATTTATTGTTATCTCATTTTATTGTTATTTCACCAGTCGTGAAAAACGGTTATTGTGGCTGCCACTTTTGGCTTTTTATAATATTGGCTCCGGACTAGCGCAACAATTAATGAAGCACGGTTACATGCCAACTGGCCCTTTAAATTACAATGATTGGTATCACCTACTGATCATCATTTTTTTGCTACTCTGTTATTATGTTATGGTCACAAAAAATGTGGCTGTGATCTTAGAGGCGACAGCACCGCGAGAGGTTGCATAATTACAGAGAAAAATTCGCCTATGGCGTATAGCTTAACTCAATTTCGTGAACTCTAAAACGAACGACTTGGGTTTTAGCCCATTGCCTCAATTTGCTGCATCATCTTAGCAATGTTCTTAAAATTCATGATATGCGTTTGTCCGATTTGGAATTCTTGTTCGCCTGTATAAACTAAGTAACCAAATGGAGCGCGCTTACCCACCAATTTTTGAAAATAGGTAATGTTACGCAATAAAGAAGTATTGAAGGTTGACGTTGATTTTATTTCAATGGGAATTAAATAATCGCGTGTTTTCACTAGCACATCCACTTCATGCCGATGACTGTCACGATAAAAATAAATGGCTATGTCTTTGCCGTTATTGTAGTGATATTTCAGAATTTCCAAAACCACCATATTTTCAAACAATGCTCCGCGCATTTTGTCATGTTGCATTTGATCGGGCGATTGAATTTGAAGTAAATAGCTAAGTAAACCCACATCACAAAAATATAGCTTAGGTGCTTTTATCAAGCGTTTACCAAGATTTTCAAAATAAGGATGGAGTTGAAACGTTAAATATGAAGCTTCTAAAACGGATAACCAATTTTTAATGGTGTTTTGAGCCATCCCAATATCATTACTTAGGCTTTCACGATTGATGGTACTGCCAACACGCCCTGCACATAACCGTATAAATTGTTGAAAGGTCTGTAGATCTCGAATATTAATCAATTGTCGGATATCGCGCTCAACATACGTTTTGATGTAATTGCGAGAATGCATCATGGGATCTAAATCATGCTGATAGATGCTAGGAAAAAACCCTTTAAACAAATAATCATTGGCCATGGCATCGACACCATTGTTACTTAATTCCGCTATAGATAAAGGTAACAACTCTAATAAAGCGGTTCTGCCAGCTAACGATTGGGTGATTGACTGGGTCAAAGGTAATTGATGACTGCCAGCTAGAATAAAAGCGCCTGGGATTCTATTTTCATCCACCGTTGTTTGTATGTAGGAAAGCAGTTGAGGATAACGTTGAATTTCATCGAAAATCACACCCTTATTTAAATCAACATTGTTGATAAATTGGCGAGGATCAGATTGAACCATTTCTCGCACATCCGGATTTTCAAAATTGTAATAACCCCTCTCAGGATAGGATTGTTTAACCAACGTCGTTTTTCCAGATTGTCTTGGCCCGGTGAGCGTCACCACGGGATATTGTTTTAGCGCCTCATCAAAAGCATGCTGAAGGGTACGCTCAAACATCGTGTATATCCTCATTTGAATTGCAGATATACACGATTATATATACGCTGCAAGCTGAATAATCAACAGGATAGGCTGTATTTATGTGTAAATCAGCATTTTGAATGCGCATTTGCACAAAATTAGCCCCGATAGCTAAACCTGCTGAAAAACCCAAATAAGAAAGAAAGGGGTCGGAAATAAGTCGAACAGATGGCGCCCAAGGAGCATAAAGATTTGCATAACCCAATTTAGCCAATCCAACGCATTTTGCAGCGAAAAAGCCAATTATCAATAAAATTTTACGTCCACTTTTTTGGTGACCACTAGTACTGACTCTTGATCAAATTCCGCTTTGTATTTGTTAGCAATATCTTTAATTTTGGCTGAATTACGCTGCGTCGGTTGATAGATAACATGCAAGATACGTGACGGCTCTATCACAATCCCTATTTTTTTGAAAGCCATTCGCCTTGACCTTTTTCCACAGTAAAACCGCTCTTGAAATTATTAATGATCACTGTGTCTTCAAATTTCTTGAACTCACTTTCTGATATAATTTCTCCATTATCTTTTGATAATCCAAAATAAACATCTGACTCAAGATAGTTAGTTATCGGAGCAGCCAAAACAAAAACTGGAATTATAAAAAAACACAGGGACAATATTATTTTTTTCATTTCAGCAGCCTATTTAAACAACAGATAGAAAGTATATCGTTTTCTGCACTTATGTGAAATCTGGGTTTAACCAACCATACCAAAATTGTTAAAGAATGTGTTAATGAACATAAAAAGATCCACGATATCGCATGAACATCAGCGAGTTTGGTGCTATAACCGCTGAAGCTGTCCACAAATAGGTGCTCTTTTTTACTAACTACTGTATTGAAAAACCAGGTACGAATTGATAAAAACATAGTCACAATAAGAGGAAGTATGAAAAATGGATTTAATAGATATGGTTATTCAAGGTGATGAGGCTGGGTTAAAGCTGGCGTTAGAGCAAGGTGCAAACCCAGAACATTATGAATGTGATGCCCAAGTGACATTGCTTCACTATGCTGTGCTGAGGCATCACTATTCCTTAGTTAAGCTCTTATTAGCACATGGCGCTAATCCATATCGTTGCGATAAAGTATTGGATTTATCACCGGTTGATATTGCCATCTTAGAAAATCGTGATGATATTTTTTGGTTGTTGATTTCATCCAAAACTTTATTACATTAAAGAGAAAATCATCATCTCAATCTTGGCGCATCCCGAGTAATACAGCCATTTCACTTCAAAATACAAAGTTCAAAAATCCATCGCGATAAGAATGAGCAGCAAAAGAAGTTAAGCTTTTTACTTTTCATTTTTTACTGATGTATAATTGGGGTTAATATTAATAAATTAGGGTTATCCATGTTATTAGAAGCTAAAAAATCATTACTTTTAATAATTGACGTCCAAGAAAATAATATAATTAACATCAATCATTACGAACAATTGATCGCCAATTGCCGTCAGCTTTTACTGATGGCGCAAGAATGTGATGTAGCTGTTTTTGCATCGGAGCATTTTTCTGATAAGAACGGACCCACCTATAGCACTTTAGCTGATTTAATTCCCACTCCAAACCGCCTTAAGAAGGAATCTTTTTCTTTTTATGCTGAAATCCAAGATAAACTTGAGCGCTACACTCAAATTATTTGCGCAGGCATCGAAACACATTTATGCGTACTCCAGACTGCTTTTGAGCTTTTGCCTGCTCAAAAAGAAGTCTTTGTGGTTACCGACGCTACAGCTTCTAAATTTAATGATGATAAAAAAATTGCTTTAGCGCGTTTACAGCAAGCCGGAGTACAGCTTATTACTAAACAAATGATACTCTTTGAATGGACAAGAAAAGCGACGGCGTGTTCTTTTAGAAAACTAAGTGAAAATAAAATAGGCTTATAATCAGATCCACCAGCTGGAACGTTACCGTAATACTTGTTTAACAAACGGAATAGTCAAACGCCGTTTTTCAGCTAATGATGCTTCATCTAACTTAACCAGACTTTGCATTAATTGTTGCATATCGCGTGATGTATGACGTAATAAATATTGTGCTGTTTCATTATCTAAAAACAAACCGCGTTCTTGGGCGTGCATTTGTAACGCCACAATTTTTTGCTCATCTGTGAGCAGCTTAAGCTGCAACGTTAATCCCCATTGCAAGCGCGAACGCAAATCCGCAAAAACACAGTGGGCGTGCTGTGGTAACACTTCACTGGCGACAATTAAACGATGCTGATTAGCACGTGATTCATTGTAAAAATGCAGCAGCGCTTCTTCCCATAATTTTTTACCCAACACAGCATCAATATCATCCAAACACACCAAAGAAAATGCTTCCAACTCATGCAATACACACGGCTCTAAATTAGGTTCAGCTAAGGAAAGATAAAATGCTTGTGTTTCATGTTGCGCCTGACAACAAGCTTGCAACAAATGACTGCGGCCTGAACTTTTCGGACCGCATAAAAAGATAAATTGTTCGCCGCGATTATGCGCTACCGCTTGCAACGCCAACACAGTTGCTTCGTTGTATCCTTTTAGAAAATTACGAAAAGTGGTACCCGTACGTAGCTTAACTGCTAGCGCTAATTGCTGCGACATGCGGCTGCTCCCATAGATAATATAAATCGGCAGGTTGCAAAGAACTCGTTGCCACCGTTGCAGGGTGCAAGCGCGCAATCATTTTTAATGCCTGCGCTAATGTCTCACTGCCTCCTGCTACCGCTACGCTTAAGAGTAGATCGTGTTGACCCATGTCCACCACTTTCACACTACTCACCGGAGCAAGTTGTTTGAGTTTTTTTAAAATAGTGCTGTAGTCTTGCAAGCTGTTAATACCTTGCACTTGCATCAACACCTGCGATTGTAAATTTGGGTTTGCTAACGTGGCCAAACGATTTGCCATCATATCCGCGGCGCTATTTAAACCCGCACGTAATAATTTCGCCACGTCATCACCCGTACTCTGCCAAGTGTAAGGCGCTCCATCTAACAATAATTTCCATTGCGCTGTTAATTGATCGCTGTTGTCGTCAGACACCATTGCCACCGCCAACACACTCTCTACCCCATAACGCGTGGCCTCTTGTTGCAACGCGGGGTCAGTCGGTAATTGCGAAATATCCGCTGGCTCATTAGTCTGGTCTTGCAAATCCATGGTTGGCAGCAGATAAGGTAGGCCGCGTAACGTCGCAACTTGTTCCACTGTATTTAATAGTTTTGTTTGATCGCCAGCCGATAACACACTGGTTTGATCCATTTGCGGCACACTCAACCACAATAATGTTTGGGGTCGATTAGCGCTCCAAATTGCCTGGCCATGATCACGTAATAATTTTTTTAATGCCGTTTGATCAAAACGAATTTCCACTTGCCATGGCAACGTAGCGTTCGCTTGAGGGTTTTGAATAAAACGATAGCTCACCACAAAACGATTTAAATTGTTTAAATCATTTTGCAGCGCCGGCAGCGTCATAACCGCATCGTTGCCACTCATACGCACCAATACTTCGCCCATAGCCTGAGGTAACGCTTTCGCTAATGCACTGTCATCGCGGTTAGCAACGGCTACCGTCGCTCTGGCTAATCCAGTTACAACTTGGGCGTAACTGTTAGCAAAAAGACAAATGGCCAGCAACGCAACCAAGCATCTTACTCTCATCTTCAACATCACTTCCTCTATATTAAGCGTTGCCGCGATTATACCGATTCAACTGACAGAAGCGAAGCAATAGCCTTTCTTAAGGCTTACTCAATAGCGCGCGATAAAGATAAAAGCCACTTAAGGGTAGCAGCATGAGCATAATGCCGCCGTTAAACATGAGCTCATAATGCCGTGCTGTGCCCACATCAATACCGGCTGGAGGAATAAAACCAACAACGAGTGTAATCAAACAACCAACCAATCCCAAACCACACAACAACCACATACCATACTTGCCACCAGGAACACTAAAGCCATGCTCGCGTTGCTCAAAACGAAGCTCCAACACAATAGCAGCAATAAACATCAACACATACATAACCATATACAATTCTGTGCTCAAATCGGTTAGTAACCAGTATGAACCACTGACACTGGGCATATAGAAAAACACCGCACAAATACACGTTACTAATAATGCCTGAAACACTAAAATTCGATGCGCCACCCCAAACTTATTGGTTTTGCGAAAAAAATGCGGCAAAAAATCATCATCCGCTGCTTGCAGCAATCCTTTGGCGGGCGAAATAATCCAATTAATCATCCCTCCGACACTGCCTGTCACCAACATAGCGGCTAAAATATAAATTGCCCAATGAACGTGATATGAGGTTAAAAAACTACTAAACGCTTGCATCACTCCTTCTGTCAGTTGAATTTGCGATTGTGGAATCACAAACGCAATGGCTAACGCCCCGCCCACCATCGTAATGGAAATCAATATAATCGACACAATTAAGGCGCGTGGAAATGTTTTTTGTGCGTTGCGCACACTGTTTACATGCACGCACGCTAATTCCATGCCGAGAAAAGCAGTCATAATAGCCGTTAATGACAACCACGAACCTGTTTCACCAAAGTGCGGCAACATATTATTGGCGTCAAAATGTATCTGAATTGCATGCCCCGACAAAATCCAAAAAACTCCCATGCCAATGATTAAAACCATTGGTATTAACATGCCAATCACAGTACAAAAAGCCGCAAAATCGGTTGAAACTTTTATACCAAATAAATTAATAATCGTTTGGCTCCAAAACACCAGCAAAATAACAGTGATTAAATAATGAGGATTGTTGGCTAAAGCGGGGTTGATTAAAAACGCCAACGTGGCTGCAATAAACGATAAAATAGTGGGATACCACACCATGGTATTAATCCATTGCAGCCAAATAGCCGCCATACCAAAATGCTTACCAAATGCAGCACGTACCCAACCATATATACCCGGCTGTAAATTTTTAATTGATGATAATTCCGCGGCAACTAACCCGGCAGGAATCAAAAACACAATAACCGATAACACGAAAAAAAAAATCAATGTTGAACCAAACATCGCCGTGGCCGGCAAGTTACGCATACTGTCAATCGCACCACTGATTAACATAGCCAAAGCAAAAACGCTTAGAGATTTTTTGAGTGGGGCCTTCATCATTACTCCTGCAATTAAGATAGCAAGATAGCAAAAACAATGCTATAAGCATAATGAATCATATACATATATTGATGAATTATTATGAGTTTACTCAGCCCCCAATTAAACGCTTTTATGGCCATAGTTTCTGCCCAAACCGTCCACGGCGCAGCAGAAAAGCTGTACTTAACTCAAACTGCGGTTACGCAGCGTCTGCGCAACCTAGAAAAGCAGCTTAAAACCACGCTGTTTATTCGTTCGCGACGCGGCATGCTGCTAACTCAAGAAGGCGAAGCGCTGTGGCGTTATTGTCAAAACGTCAAACTGCTGGAAGGCGAGGCATTGGCCGCCATTCAAAAAACCGGTAGCTCCACCCAAGTGGCGATAATTTTATGTGGACCAACCAGCATAATGAATTCACGCATCATTCCAAGTCTGCCAGCGCTCGTAAAAAAATTTCCTCATTTGAATTTACATTGCAAATTAATTGATAGTGAAATACGCCACGAACTGTTGCGCCAAGGCACTTGTGATGTAGCCATACTGCGCGAACAAAACCTCAGCAAAGAATTAAAATCCAAAAAATTGAGTTGCGAAGAATATATTTTGGTGTGTTCAAGCCAATGGCGTGAGCGCTCCCTTACTGAAATTATTACTCACGAACACGCCATAGACTTTAATTCTGAAGATGAAATGACATTAAATTATTTGAAGCATTACCACTTATTTGATGCGGCTAGCAAGCATCGCCATCTAGCCAACAACACCGCAAGTTTAGCGCTGATGGCAAGTGAAGGTTTAGGCTACACCGTGCTTACTAAAGAATTTGCTGCACCGTATATTAAAAGCAAAAAACTAATCGCTTTAAATCAAAATCGCGCTTATAAAATCCATCACTATTTAGCTTGGTATGATCGACCCGTACTGCCCGCCTATTTTTCGGCCGTGCTGGATGCCATACATTAACACGCATGGTTAATCATAGCTGATCTCCTCTTTGCAATTTTTTAATTTTCGTGTATAAAGAAAGGAGTTGTTCAATAATAATTCACGGAGGAAGTTATGGACGACGAACGCCTTGAAGCGCTTGATACCCAAGAAGATGAAGTTCTCGAAGACCAATTGGATGGTGATCACGAGGAAGCTATCGAAAAACTTTCCAAATCTAATGTACGCCGTCGCATCGAAGATTATTTTGAAGAGCGTCGCATTTTAGATGCCATCGATTACATCATCGACGAAAACTATAAAAATGAACTAGACGATATTTATAACGTTG
>JBGTHB010000072.1:0-2496 GCA_041746415.1 Coxiellaceae bacterium
GACTGAAGTGCGCGCGGATATAGTCAGTCGAAATATACGGTCGTTCGAGGGTGTGGAGGAACACTTTGAAGCATGGGCAACTACTATGATGCAGGAAGAATTGGATCCTGTTAAGCGTGAGCTTGAAGCTGTTAAGTGTGAACTTGATGCTGTCATACAGCAAACGAATTCTAATAGTAATAGAATTGATAGAATAGATTATTATCTGCTATCGGTGCAAGAAGCTAAAATACGGGTAAGAGCTTATAATGACTGGTTGAATCAGCAGCAATGCCAATCTCAGCCAGTTGTTTTTTCACCACAGTCTGCTGCTGCGGGTGTGTATTCGTATGGGCCATACGCGCAACCAGAATTTCCGTCATCTTTTTGGGCGCCACAAGTTGCTGTTGATGATGGTTCGCAAGCAGGACCACAATATTACGAGTCTGAGCTGCCACCGCAACCCCAACACCCCCTTCACACCCCTGGCATTTTTCAGCCACAACCTCGGCATCTAACGGCTGTGCCTGAGGATTTCGATCGCCAGTCTAATGCAGCTGGAGCAAATGGATTTGAGCCAGACCCTGTTGGATATGCTGCAGCACCCGGTCCGCGCTCATCATCACGATGAATTCTGTTGTAATGATGGTGGTTAAAACCCAGACGTAATCGGATAACGCCGATCTTTGCCAAACGCGCGCTCGGTAATACGAATGCCAATTGGCGCTTGACGACGTTTGTATTCGTTGTGATTAATGCGACGTACGATTTCATTTACGATAGTTAAATCAAAACCGTGTTCAGCAATTTTCTCTGCCGATTCATCTTGGCCAACATAGCGTTCAATGATTTCATCGAGAATGGCGTAATCAGGCAAGGTATCTTGGTCGGTTTGATTGGCTGCAAGTTCAGCCGAAGGCGCGCGCGTCAATACCGTTGTTGGGATCACGGCAGCAATGTGATTGCGATAGCGGCACAACTTATAAACATCTGTTTTGTAAACGTCTTTTAAAACTGCAAAACCACCTGCCATGTCACCATATAAAGTAGCGTAACCCACCGCCATTTCGGATTTATTACCAGTAGTTAACACTAATTTGCCCGTTTTGTTGGACAAAGCCATTAATAATACCCCGCGGCAACGTGCCTGAATATTTTCTTCTGTGGCATCAAGGGGCAAATTTTTAAATTCAGGCGCGAGTGATTGTAAAAATGCGCTAAAGCAAGTTTCAATATCAATCACAGAATAATGCACACCCAGATTATCTGCTTGTGCTTTGGCATCAGTTAAACTCATGGCAGACGTGAAGCGCGATGGCATCATGACCGCGTGTACGTTTTCTTTGCCGATTGCATCCACTGCAATGGTCAATGTTAATGCCGAATCCACGCCACCCGAAAGTCCAACTAAAATTCCTTTAAATCCGTTTTTTTCAATGTAATCTTTTACGCCTAGTACTAGGGCGGCATAAATTTTTTTTTCATAACCTGGTTTTTTAGGTTTTAAAATGGCATCTGTAATGCGATGTTCATTATTAAAATGGATGGCTAAGCTGTGTTCACAAAAATAGGGGGCTTGTAAATGCAGGTTGGCTTCAGCGTTATAAACAAATGAGCCACCATCAAACACAATTTCATCTTGTCCACCAACTAGTGCGCAATATATAAATGGCTTTTTAATGCGCTGTACGTGTTGTTTTACTAAATGGTGGCGGGCGTTATCTTTGTCTTTAGCAAAAGGGGAAGCGTTGATAGAAATTAAAATGTCGGCTCCTGCTGCAACTGTTTCTCGAACTGGAAGATCAATCCAAATGTCTTCGCAAATTAACAGACCAATTTTATGATCTTTAAATTCAAACACGCAAGGGCGATTGCCTGAAGAAAAATAACGTTTTTCATCAAAAACCGTATAGTTAGGCAGTTCGCGTTTGTCATAGTGAGCAATTAGCGCGCCATTGTAAACAACAGCAGCGCGATTAAAACGTTTGCCGCTATCCAAAACGGGATAACCCACTATTACAGCAATATCATGCACCTGTTGTTGAATTTGTTGTAATGCGGTATTGACGCGATCATACAACGCGGGACGATAGAGCAAATCTTCTGGTGGGTAACCGGTGATAGCCAATTCCGGAAAAACAATCATATCCGCCTGTTGCGTTTTTGCGGCGTTGGCAAGCTCAATAATTTTAATGCTATTTTTTTCAATAGCGCCAACCATAAAATTCGCTTGTTGGCAGATGATTTTTAAATTCATATTATTTATTTCTCTTCAATTATTAATGCCGCGACCACGTTACGTCCTTCCGCGGACAAAGCGACAAAGGTGCGGCAAGCGGCGGCTGTGTCCATAAATTCAAAACCGATACGTTGCGCATGAAAAGTCTCAATGATTCTTGGATCGGGCACTTTAAAAGTATGGCCTGTTCCAAGTAATACAATTTCAGGACCTAGGCTGACTATAGGTGCCAAGGTGTGCTCATTCAACTCGGTAAGATCTGCTACAGGCCAATCGTT
>JBGTHB010000073.1:0-2623 GCA_041746415.1 Coxiellaceae bacterium
CACCGAATTGTTGCGACAAAATCACACGTAAAAACGAAAATTGTTACCGAGCTCAGTCCTTTGCGACCGCACGGGCCCTGGCCAAAAGTTTAAATCTGCCTGCCAGTCGGTGGTCGGTTTCATTTCAATCTCGCTTGGGCCGCACACCCTGGATTAAGCCTTATACGGATGTTGTCTTGCAGGAGTTAATTCAAAAAGGCGTGAAGCACCTGGCAATCGTTTGCCCTTCATTTGTATCAGACTGTCTGGAAACACTAGAAGAAATCAATATACGTGCGCGTGCACAATGGTTAAGTCTAGGCGGTACTGAATTTACCTATATTCCTTGCGTTAATGAATCACCGGTGTGGGTTGATGCGGTGGCAGAGATAGTTGGTTAGTTGTGGAATCATCTAATTATCATTTTTTAGCCCTCACCCTTTCCCCTGAAGGATAGACGCTTATTTTCTGAAAAATTCCAGGTAAAACAATGAGGTAGAAATTTAAAGCGTGCATGGATAGAATTCCAAAAATTTTCTAGCCGGAAAATACTAAGGAAGCACCATGCACGCGAATGGATTTTTACATAAATTACTATCCCCTGTCATGCACAAAAAGCGATTGGATTCTTTAAACTTATTAGTCATGTCTTTGCTTACCCATAAGCAACTCTCTGTAACCGGTTTAGGTAGGGGTATCGATAAACAAATACAAGAACACAGCTGCATTAGAAGATCTGACCGATTTGTGGGAAATAAATTTATTGCTGCTGAGCTAAACCCAATTTATAAGCAGCATATTGAAAATTTATTGGGCAAGCAAAAAAGACCAAAGATTATTGTGGATTGGACTCATGTACCTAATACACGCTTTTACGTGTTGCGAGCGGCATTAGTATCGATAGGAAGGGCATTAACACTTTATGAAGAGGTTCACGATGAAAAAAATTTTGGTACTGTTAAAACAGAAACAAAATTTCTCACAAATCTG
Source organism: Coxiellaceae bacterium (assembly GCA_041746415.1). Classification (GTDB taxonomy): domain Bacteria; phylum Pseudomonadota; class Gammaproteobacteria; order Coxiellales; family Coxiellaceae; genus JBGTHB01. The sequence goes on from JBGTHB010000073.1 coordinate 970, forward strand.
GGTAAGTTGCTCGGCGACGATTATAGGCCCATCATTATAACAGATGCGGGTTTCAGAAATCCGTGGTTTAAGCATGTTTTAAAGCATGGCTGGGATTTTGTTGGTCGAGTTCGTGGCACGCACAAATATTATGACAGCACTGACTGGTATGAGTGTAAGTCATTACACTTAGCAGCAACAGAAAAGGGATTTCATACTGGCAAGATACTTTTATGTAAAACGAACACGGTAGAAGCATATTTATGTGCAATTAAGGAAGGCAAGCATAAAAATAAACGCAAGAAGAAATATAGAAGCATGACGGTTGGTGCAAAGGATATTAAAAATTATCGACGATCAGCAGATGAACCTTGGATTTTAGCAACATCATTGCCATGCAACAATATGATACAAATTAAGCGGATTAATAAGATATATAAAACACGAATGCAAATTGAAGAGGGGTTTCGTGATTTAAAGAGTCCAAAATATGGGTTTGGCTTACGATATGCCTACTCAAGAAGCAAAGAGCGAGTTCGTATATTATTTGTATTAGCAATGTTTGCATCGCTTATTGCGTGGCTAACGGGCTATGTAGCCGAAGGAAGTAAACTACATTACCAGTTTCAATCAAATTCAATAAAAAATAGGCGGGTAGTATCACTTTTTTATTTAGGGTGTCGAATAATTAAGCGGGGGATCAGAATGCCAGCGAATGCCCTTGATCTTGCTATCAAAGATGTACGGAGGCTGGCAGTATGATTGAAATAAGTGTCTATCCTTCAGGGGATAGGGTGAGGGTAAGAAAATGCTCGAAACATGTCTGCCCCTCACCCTTTCCCTCTCCCAAAACTAACCTTCAACAGTTCTAATATTTACGGAGGTTGGGAGAGGGGACGATCTAATTAGCCCTTGTTGAGCATACAAGCGCGGATTTATTCCGCGCGCAGCAATATAATTAGTACAGTGCCTCACTCTGGTCATCAATGCGTTCACTGTCATCATCTGCTGTCAGGGCAGGGTCTTCAGCTGCGCTTGGATTGTCGCTGTTGTCATTTGCGCCAGCGGGTAGATAAGGTTTCATGAAGTATTCAAAAATCCCATTTGGATTTTTTTCTGATGTGAGCTTTCCAGTGGTCGCATCGATACGCAGGTTAACAATATCCACTGGTTGTTGTGGAATATGCTCCGGCACATTTTTAAGTGTATTGCCCATGAACTGCGTCCAGATAGGTAGGGCAGCCTTGGCGCCGTATTCGTGCAGTGATTGCGGTTGATCAAAGCCCATCCATGACACAGCAACCAGATCAGGATTATAACCCACGAACCAGGCATCGACCTGATTTTGAGTGGTGCCGGTTTTACCTGCAAGATCGCGGCGGCCGATGGATTTAGCCTGTGAAGCAGTTCCACGTTCAATAACATCATGCAGGGCTGATGTGATCAAGTATGCATTTTGAGCTGTGATGACGCGTGGAGCCGCAGCTTGACTGTCGACGCAGTTATCGTCGCATGCTGAGAGCGGTTTTGCCTGATAAATGATTTCATCTTGCGAATTACGGATGGAGTCAATTGCAAAAGGAACCACACGGAAGCCTGCATTGGCAAAAACAGCATAGGCTTGAGCCATTTGCAGTGGCGTTACCATGGCGGTGCCGAGCGCAAGCGACAAGCC
>JBGTHB010000074.1:0-5068 GCA_041746415.1 Coxiellaceae bacterium
GGCGGCGTCGCGCGTTGCGGCGTCATCGCAAACGCATCCATTCTGCTAAAGATGAATAACACAGAAATTAGTGCAGCGGTAAAACGCACCTTAGAAGAAGATATCCAAACTGGTGATATCACCGCCCAGCTCATTGCTGCAGATCAATTTGCCAAAGCCTATGTGTTAACACGTGAAGCTGCCGTCATTTGTGGGCAAGCCTGGTTTGAGTCTGCCTTTAAGCAAGTGGACAACAGCATTAGTCTCAAGTGGCATGCAAAAGAAGGCGCGATGGTTAAGGCGAACACCAAACTGGTTTCGCTACAAGGCAGCGCTCGCTCATTATTAACTGCTGAACGTTGCGCACTCAATTGGTTGCAAACGTTATCTGGCACTGCCACCACAGTGGCAGCGTATGTCGAAAAATTAAAAAACAGCAACACTCAATTGCTCGATACGCGCAAAACAATTCCTGGGTTACGTTACGCTCAAAAATACGCGGTTACTGTTGGTGGAGGTCACAATCACCGACTCGGTTTGTATGATATGTTTTTAATTAAAGAAAATCATATTATCAGTTGTGGCTCAATTACACGCGCGGTTCAAGCCGCAGCAGCGCAACACAGTGACAAAAAAATTGAAGTGGAAGTGGAAACCATTGAGCAATTAAAAGAGGCCATACAGTGTGGCGCAGATATTGTGATGTTAGACAACTTTGATTTAGACGCCATGCGCGTGGCGGTGAAAGTGAATGCGGGACGGGTAAAACTTGAGGTGTCGGGCAATGTGTCGCTAAATACGATTGCCACCATTGCCGACACGGGCGTTGATTTTATTTCTGTAGGTGCGATCACCAAGCATTTGCACGCCATCGATTTGTCACTGCGGTTTGAGTAAAGTGACGGCTATGAAGCATGATTTAAATCACATCGTTCCTAGTCCACAAAAAGCGCTGTTTTTGGCGAGACGCCAACTGCCTGAATTAGTTTGTGATGCGATTAATTTACCAGCCAAAAAACAGCAGCAATTTAATCAACTGATGTTGGCGTTTTATCAATCAGGTGATACCGCAGACATGACGGCATTTATGAAAAGCTGCTTGGACCCACGCATTATTCAAATTATGCCTGAGCCACAATAGCCATTGACCATTCTCTTGGTGCTGCCTACAATGCAATTCCATTTTTTGTGGGGCTATAGCTCAGCTGGGAGAGCGCTTGCATGGCATGCAAGAGGTCAGCGGTTCGATCCCGCTTAGCTCCACCAACCTCTTTGAAAAATGATCATAAATAAAGCAAAGTAATACTAAGCTTTGTTAAATTTATGGTTAAATATCAGCAAGTTAGTTTATAAACACTAAATCTGTTTAAATTTCATCCACTTTCACCTTTGATCATTATTTTTCCTAGAGCTATAATGACAATGCACCCTAGTTGCAACCTAATATGAGGTGGAATGTGGACAAGCGTAAGCATGGTTCGGTGGCGTTAACTCAAACAATTGTTGATCAGCTAAAACCCAGAAGTAAGCCCTATGATGTGCGTGATGCACGCACGTCGGGTTTCTATGTGCGAGTACAAACTAGTGGTAGAAAAACCTACCGTTATGAGTATCGTCGCGGTAAACATTACACAGTTGGACGAGCTGGTGCGGGGTATCTCAGGCTGGGTAAGGCAAGGGAAATTGTTGAACAAGTCATGGGGGAAGCAGCAAAAGGAGTGGATCCTAATGCCGTTAAAAAAGAGCAACGGGTTCAAGAACGGCAGATAGCTAACCAATTTACTTTTTCTGAATTTTTAAAACAAAAATACGAACCATGGTATAAAGTGACTTATCCCAAAACAGCGGATGCCACTATTCAAGTGCTGGAGCAGAATTTCAAGGCGGTATTTGGACATACGCTTTTATCAGATATTACATTGGAAAAAGTAGAACATTGGCGTAGTAAACAACAATTAGACCGGCAACGTGTTCGGTTGAAGAGTGGAAAAAATCAATCTGTGCCAGTTAAGCCGGCAACTCTGAATCGCTATATTGAGCGATTCTCTGCAATGCTGAGCAAAGCAGTTGAATATGGTTGTATCGAAAAAAATCCTATTTTAGGGATCAAAAAACTAAAAGTTGCAGAAGCCAATCGGGTTCGTTTTTTAAGTCAAGTGGAATATCGCAAGTTATTAGATGCGTTAAATGCAAGAGAGGTAGAGCGCAGACAACAACGTGATAAAGCAAACGCTTGGCGTAAAGAGCGGCATCGCCCACTTTATTCTGATTTAAATAAACAAGTTTTTACGGACCATTTAAAACCAATGGTGCTATTGGCGCTGGGTAGTGGTGTGCGTTTTGGTTCGCTGATTAAATTAGAATGGGAGAAACACGTTGATATCACAAAAGACGGTGTTATTTTAAAATTAACGCCTGACATTGTTAAAACGGAAAAAGGTTATGAAGTTCCACTTGATGAAACAACATCAAAAGTAGTGAAAGATTGGTATCAACAAACTTATGAAACGCATAAAGGAAAAGGCTGGGTTTTTCCAGGCAAAAAACCAGGCGGCCATATTACCAGCGTAAAAAATAGCTGGAAAAAACTTTTAGAAAAAGCTGGAATTGAAGATTTTCATTGGCACGATATACGGCATGATTACGCGTCACAACACGTTATGAGTGGCACGGATTTATATACGGTTATGGAATTACTTGGTCATACCGATCCTAAAATGACGAATAAATATGCACATTTAGCCAGCGAGCATAAAATAGAAGCGGCGAAAAAATTAGCGCAGCGTCGTGAGAGGCTGCTAAAAAAGAAGGAGTAAAAATGGTAAAAGCTTTTAGACTGCCAATTGAAATGGTTTATCATTATTGTTCAGTAGAATCATTGATGGGAATTTTGAGTGATTCAAGTATTTTTTTATCTCACTGTAGGTATATGAATGATCATATGGAGTCAAAGTGGATTAGGAGAATTGCAGCTAACTGTGAGAAGCAGTTCAACACTAGATTTGATTGTTGGCATATGATGGTTATTAATAAAATTCTTTCAAATTACCGTGGAGATTGTTATTTGGCTTGTTTTTCTAGAAACGGTGATGTTTTGAGCCAATGGCGTGCCTACGCAGATGACGGTTATGGTGTCTCTATTGGATTTGATTTTAATTCAATTTATAAAGATTTGCTGGCTTGCTTAAGATTCGATTCGGTTATATACGATGTGGAGCGTCAGAAATATGATGTTACCAACACACTGAGAAAATATATTCCCTATGAGGATCTAGATGCTTTGTGCCTTACTGATTCTGAAAGATTGACAAAGGCAAGCTCAAACTATTTTGCTAGGGAAAAATTTGATGCAGATGTAGTTACCATCTCTCAGCCGAGGTTGAAGCTTTCAGATATTTTGTCAGGAACTGTTTCAGATGATTCTGTTAATAGACGCTTAGCTGATTGTGTTAAAGAGCTGATACTTTTGTCTCACCTTCTAAAAAACTCAGCGTTTCACGAGGAGTGCGAGAGTAGGCTGTGTTATTTCGAAAATGATAACATACGCAAAATTAAGAAAAGTAATGAATTTGTCGGTAACCTTGAGCATCGACATGCAGATGGTAAAATTGTACCTTATCGAAAATTTATGTTTTCGAATTACAGAAATATTATTAAAGAAATTAAGTTTGGGCCTAGATGTAGATTAGATGATTATTCAGTAAGAAGTTTTCTAAAGCAAAATGGGTATTCGAATGTTAGAATTTCGCGGTCGGAAGCAAGCTACCAGTAAATTTTCCTGAGCAAGTTATGTCAGGCTACAAAAATGTCCGACGTGAGGCGCTCAGTCCTCGCGATTAAAACAAAACAAAATAAAATCATTGAGAAAACTATTTTGTTTTAAACGTAACGGCACGATTTTTATAAAAAGATAGCCTGCCATGAAAGCTATCGGGCAATTTAATTGCCTTGGCGTTTTTACTGTGTTTGGCAGCTAGCCAAAACATTTTTACTCAGCTTGATAATCGTCAAGCTATTTAACTGGTGCTCTTAGCACTTTCCAAACTCACCACCTGAATTCTTGGGTGGTGTTTCTACTTAAGCCATTCGGCTTATTCAACTCGACATTATTTGGCCGCAATAGCCCTTCTTGGCTGACGAAACAATTTGTTTGTTAGATTCTGTCTAATCAAGCGATAGGTTTTCAACCTCAGCCGTTTATATACACTTTTGTAACGTTAGTTACCTGTAGCCATCTTGTTATGGATTCAGAGTGTATCAACACTAACCTTAGTTATTGAGTCAGTTTTTTACTGATCTGAACGGTTAGTCAGCAAGACAAGCTATCAATGGCGCGTCACGTTGTATGTTTCCTATGTACAACGTGACGCGCCATGCGCGGATTAATTATTCCAGCAAAAACAAAACATTAAAAATCCGATCGCGGCGTGCAAGCCGCGTGCAACACAAAAAAACCAACGAGGAAAATAACCATGTCCAAGAAACACAACTTTATGGGATCTGTTATTAACGTGCTAAAGCATAATAAAGATGGCTCGTACCGAACACAAGATGATCGACGGAAAATGCTGATTCAAGCTGCACTTACAGTGTGGGAAATGGGCTATAAACTGGATAGCGCGAAATACATTCGTACACGTCATATTTATAAATTAATCGAGTACTGGAAAAATAATAATGACAGTGTCGGCACGCTTCGCAATAAAACCGCTAGCTTAAGATGGCTAATGGAAAAATTTGGCAATGCCCAAGTGGTACCCGGTAATGCAAAACTGAAAATCCCAAAACGCGAATACGTAACCAATCAAGATAAATCACGCCAATTAACCGATACTGAATTGGAATCCGTCACTAAATCCTTTCGGAAGATGAGCTTAAAAGCCCAAGCTTTATTTGGATTGCGAGTGGAGGAAAGCCTCAAAATCCAGCCGCATATTGCAGACAAAGGTGATCAATTATTTTTAAAAGGTTCCTGGACGAAAGGAGGCCGCGAACGGTTTATACCCATTCACACGCAAGAACAAAGAAATTGGTTAGATGAAGCGAAAGCTTTAGTCAAATACAAAGGCAACTCCCTCATCCCGCAAAA
>JBGTHB010000075.1:0-4966 GCA_041746415.1 Coxiellaceae bacterium
AGCACAAGTGACTTGCAAATAAAAAAGTAACTGCCCTGCTGGCGATAGTTAACCCTACTGTCAGCCAGTCCTGGTTTGCGGTTTCCAGATTAAAAAAATCGGCGTGATTTAAGTGTGGTAACGAAATTTTCATCAAATTGGCTAGGTAAACATGCATTGGATGCGCCAGCTGCTTTGATTGTCTTTTCTGGGGTGTTGATTCAAAAATTTTAACAAACAATGGATATATTTTAACTAAAAAGGCTATTGCATGTATTTATTTGTTTGTATTATGACAGCGTTAATTTCTTCACTCTCAATTTTCTATGCAATTATATTAATTGTAAGAATTACGGAAGATGGAAATACTAAAAAAAATACGATTAAGCTTGTTTTCGTGCTTATATTATTAACTATTATATGTGAATCATTTCAGTCGTACATAATAGTTTCTCAGAAACAAAATAAAGTCGAATTAACTAAATCAGTTTTGGTTAATGCAGATTAACCACATGGTGGTTTTGATGATGCAGGCTTGCTTTCAGCGACAAAAGTTTTAAATAATTCACACAAATAAGCATGCACTTGTTTGTAAACACCAGGGCAGGTTGATTCACGAGGGCCTGCAACATTGAGTGTTGAGATATTATTTTTATTAATCCAGTCTACGATATCGTTAAATTCGGTTTGCGCACAAACCACAAGATGAGGCTTTTCATGCTCTCGCAATTTTTCTATTGTAAGACGCGTGCCGTCTTGGATTTTATCAACTGGGACAGGCGAAAAAATAAGGGTTCCATCTGATTCAGTTAGATTTTTCACTGTTCTAACATCATAATCAGGAGAGTCTGTTTCGGTTAGTTGGTAGAAATCGGGAATGCGCCCGTTTTCACAAAGCCTACCTTTGGGACAGTAACCACCATGGGAGATCCCAGCTTCAATAGCGGCATCGAGCGCTGCAATATCAACTCCTGTCTGTCCACCCGATACAACTTTTTCAATCATGATTTAGCTCCATTTGAGAACGTTGCTTTTCATAAAACCATTTTGGCGTAAAGTTTTTGGAAAAATCATATACGTCTATTCCGGTTTTTCTCTTGATGAAATTCACAAAGACCGTTGCAGGGCCAGCGAAGACAAGTGAATACGTGATTTTAATTGAGAAGCTGATCAAGATGAGTTGTAAAACATTATGTAGCGGTACACGCCTCATTTCCATTAAGCCAATAGCAATAAAAGTGTAAAGAAACTCGGAGAAGGTGGATGAGCCTAAGCTACGAAGCCAGAACTTTCGTCCTTTTAATAATACTTTCCAGCGCGTCAAAATATAACTATTCACGAGGTTTGCAATTATGTAGGCGATAAATCCGCTAATGTCGATCATTAGGAGTGATGAACCTAATATGTATGAATAAGCGGACTGTTGGTTAAAAAATGCAGGATGAGGTGCATTGACAACAGCAAGACAAACTAGTGCAAATACTGTTTGAGCAGCAAAGCCTGCACAGATCATAAATTGAGTGATTTTATATCCATATATTTCAGCGACAATATCATCCATGATGAAAAATAACGGCGATATCAATGTGCCGCCTAATACAAAAAATGAATTACTTCCAACGTAACGGTTTGTAAGTACGGCGCTGCCTAGCATGAGTGACATATAAAGCATGCTAATAATAACGGCTGTTATGTATGCTGATGGATTTTCAATTGTGTGTATTGTTTTTGGAGCTGGTTTCACTTTTTACCTAAATATAGTTAGTTATCTCACTATTCTTAAAACGGGTTTTTTGTGTTTTGTTATGGGTTTGTTAATCCTTAAGCCGGCCAATAACCCAATATAAAAACTTTGTATTGCGTCGAATTCAGAGATGATTTCTTCTGAAAGAGCAACATCTCTGGGTTCCATGGTGTGAATCTGATTGGTTATTGTGTTTTGAAATATAATATCTTTATTTCGAGTTTGCTCAATTATTTGATATTTGCCATAGCGAGTTTGGCAGTAATCATATAAAGAGGTAATTGTATCTGGCGCCAAATTACTGGTTTTTGCTTTTATGATTTCGGCGTACTGTAAACCAACGAAACAGGCTTGGTAGGGATGTAGTCCATATAGAATATCTTTGTCATAAACTAATTCTTGAATCGTCATTTTAATGATGGCTTTTGTATTAATGCGATGCACTGCAAGTAAATGAAAATCTTCGCTGACTTCAACTACTCGATAGAGTATGTTCAATTCTCGTTTATTGGATGGTTCTGTGTTTTCACGAAACCATTTGCCAAGTGCTGTTCTTAATTGCCACATTGTGGTGCTTCCTTAAAGCAAATGACTAGTTACTCTTATTTTCGATTGCTAAACAGTATTGATACATTGATGCCTAGAATACGATGCTTACTTAAATCAAATTGAAAGTAATTTGATTGCGAAAAGAGTGACTGACACTCCAATACTGGCGGGTCAATCCGCAATGTTCGTAATTCAACTTTATTAGTTTGTATTGTTTTGACTAACACTAAATCATCATGAATGGGTTCTTCGTTTGGATCGAACACTAAGCATGTTCCTTCAGGAAACCGCGGGTGTTGTCGGTCTGTTGTTTTTAGCACAAATGATTGTTCGCTAAACTTAGAGTCAGATATCGGCGATAATGTTTGCCAATGTTGCCAACCTGTTAGATCAAGGTCATCAATGGAGTCAATTTTCGTTAGATTCTCTATGCTTAATATGGGTAGATGATAGATGCGTTTTTTATGTTTGGTCGTGTTGCTTTGGGTTAAATCCGATTTAATCAGATCGTCAATTGGTACATTGAAGTAATTTGACAAATAAGTCATTGCTTCAATGCCTGGATTTTTTGTTACACCGGATAGAATGCGGCTCAACTGCATTGGTTTTATTTTTTCTTCTAAATCCGATGAGACTTGCCTTGCAGAAATTCCTCTCGTCTTAAGTAGCAACTTTAAATTCTTTACAAGCTGAGATTGATTTTGCGTTTCGGTAGTATTGATCAGAGCTGTCATGTTGTAAGCGCCTATGATTTGAATTTCGATGATCGTATCATATTCGATATGTTTTTAAAATATACAATTTATTTTCAGCACTATTTTGGTCAATACCCGATCAACTCTATAACAGATATCTAAAAAGATATTAATAATATTGATATCTGTATCGTATATGATACACTCCTCACTGTGATAGCTGATCTATCTTACTTAATAATCAATGGAGGGAATAATGTTTGATTGTTGTTTATCATCTGAGCTTAGACATTGGCTAGTATTAAGTAACAACATAAAATTTTCGTCTATTACGAAAACCCCTGCGGCAAAAAAATATTATCCAATACGGTATGCTTATCTTACTCCGCTTAACACCATCATTTCGTTTACTGAACGTGAGCAGCAAGTTTTAAATATCTTGACCACGGGTTTGTCTACTTCGTATCGACAAATTGCTTTAGAACTTGCGCTATCGCCCAGAACCGTTGAGTTTTATTTAAAAATGATTCGGCAGAAGGCAGGCGCGGCATCAAAAAAACATCTAATCACGGTATTTAAAACGTATAAATATTTAGGTAAAACCAATGGGAGATATTATGAGTGTAAAGTGGACTGACCGAGAATTGAATATTTTAGATGCGCTATCACATGGTGTTTTATTGCGGGATATTGCGATCAACATGAAATTGACGGAGCGTACTATATATTTTTATCTCAGTATGATTGCGCGAAAAGCAAAAGAATCAATTTAATCAAATTCAGAGGGTGAGCATGAGCATTTATTTAAAATTGCCAGATATATCGGGTAGTGTTACGGCGAATGGCTTTCAAAATCAAATTGAGTGTGAAAGTCTCAATCAAGGCGTAGGTAGAAGTATTCGCATGACAACAGGTCGTGCGAATGACAGAGAAACAGGGCACGCAAAATTTTCCAGTTTCAGCATAACGAAAAAAGTAGATAAAGCCACGCCGTATTTATTTCAGAGCATTTGCAAAGCACAATCCGCAGCGACGGCTGAAATTAATGTCACTAAGGCAGGCAGTGACACGTCCCCTTATTTAAAATACACCTTGCATAATGTTTTAATTAGTCATCATTCAGTTTCAGTGGGAAATGGCTCTGTGCCGATAGAAACCCTTGTTTTAGATTTTACGAAAGTTGAGTTAAGCTACACGCCACGAGATAGCAGTAATCAAGCTCAAGCTCCGGTAACAGCGGGGTACGATTTGGAAACAGCATCTATCATGTAAGGATTTGGTGCATGGCCTTAAAAAGAAAAAATATTTTATTTATTGGCATGAGTGTTTTAATTGCTGTGGGTGTTTATTATGGGGTGAAATTATTTAAGGTGCGTTATATTGAGCCGACAATTCCCATGCGTGCTGTTGGCGCAGACCCAAAACAAGTTGTTATTTTGCGTGGATCAATTGATCCACGCTTACAAATAATTTTTAAAGCATCCTATATGACACATAACCCATCTTGTGAAAGGGATGGCAGTTTTCTTGATGGTGCTTCAAGTGCACAAGTTTACGATGTAATTTACCACCCTGTAATTGCTAATGGTAAATATATTGCGAAAATTCCAACTAACGCTTTTGTGCCTGGAAAATGTAATTGGCAGTTTGATTCAATTTTTTTTAACTTATCAAATGACAAAAAATTAAAATCCGGTTGGGGTATGATTGCTTCCGTTGCGAGCCATATTACCAAAACTGACATTCCCATCAAATGCTCCGATGTATTTACAAAAGGTGTGCCACAAAATTTTGCGCATGAGCTAGTTTGTACTCTACAGTTAGAAAATGACGTGATGGGACTGCATAAAAACAGCGTATTTCATGTAAATGTTATTTATACCGGAAAAATAAATTATGGTTAAAGCATCTGTAATTGAATTTGCTTACATGGCTGCTGATGTTTATCACTATGGATCCAGTCACTTGCTACATGTATTGGCTAGAAAAGGATGGCACC
>JBGTHB010000076.1:0-19401 GCA_041746415.1 Coxiellaceae bacterium
TCGAAGATTATTTTGAAGAGCGTCGCATTTTAGATGCCATCGATTACATCATCGACGAAAACTATAAAAATGAACTAGACGATATTTATAACGTTGGCGATATGCCAATCAACGATTCGCGATTTGATTAGAATCACGACCGACAAGGAATCCTCGCCGGATTTTCGGTCGTCGCTACCGCCGCAACGGGGCTAAGGAATTGGCTCCGTTGTTTTTATAAAGGAAAAATTATGAAAAAATTTATTATACTCTGTGCCACTACACTCATTACTGCTAGTGCATTTGCCACTGTTGTTAGAACGAATGGTGCAGCGGCTGTGGTCACGCATCCCGCGGCAAGAAGAGCCGCCCGAGTTAACACAGCTAGATGCGCACCTTATGTGAAAAATGGCATCAGTTACGCTTGCGATAAATATGGCCGTTATTATCGTGTTAATCGCACCAACGCAGTTCGTGTTACCACACCTGCTGGCACCGCAGTGCGAGTACACACTCCCGCTACCGGAACAGTACGTGTTGTTAGGCCTGCTCGTTAAGCTGGTCAACAAACGCTAGCAAATTATCATAGACTTTAATGTGCTTGGGCAACGCTGTGATTGCCTTTGGACCATTGCCAGTACGCACCAACACTGCTGCTATTTCAGCCGCTTGCGCCGCCATAATATCACGGGCGCTGTCTCCTACTAAAATAGCAGTGCGCGCTAATTCAGGAAAATCTTTTTTGATTTGTACCAACATGCCAGGTTTAGGTTTGCGACAATAACAATTCTCTTCAGGAGTGTGCGGACAAAAATAAATGCGTCTCACTTTGCCCCCAGCCACTTCAATCATGCGCGTCATTTTGGCGTGAATATCAGCCAAGGTAGCTAAGGAATAAAAGCCACGCCCCACGCCGGATTGATTGGTTGCGACCACAACCACGTGGCCCGCTTGATGCAATTTAGCAATCGCGGCAAGCGAACCATCAATGGGCTGCCACTCAGCGGGCGATTTAATATAATGCGGCGAATCAAGATTGATCACGCCATCACGGTCTAAAATAACCAGCAATTAATCACCTGTTTCTACAGTGGCTGAAACACTTTTTTTACCATTAGCACAATTACAGCTTTCGTCTTTTTGCGTCGCTTTGGCGTGCTTTGAAACTTGCTGCACGCAAAAGGCTTTACACGTGTTGAGCAAACACGTTTTATCTGTTTTGATATCACAAGTAATAACATGTGTTTTACCGCCGTCTTCATCAGTCCAATATGTTCCTGTGGCCAAACTCAATATCGGTAATAAAACCAAAACACAGCACAACTTTTTAATTAAACCGAATGTCATGGCTTTTCTCCTTTAAACCATTAATAAAATCCTGTGCACGCATGGGCTTACCGCCGGCGATTTGTAATTTCGTTATAGCTAATATGCCTTTGGCGCACGCCACCAGTATCGCACCTTTCTCAAAAGTAAGCACGTTACCTACCGGCGGCGCCGCCTCTGTGTTAATAGCATCTGCTTGCCAAATACGCAGCGGTTGACCTTGATATTCACAAAACGCCATCGGCCAAGGATTAAAGCCGCGCACTTGGCGCGCGATAGTAAACGCATCGTGTTGCCAATTAATTTTAGCTTGCTGCTTAGTAATTTTCGGCGCGTAGGTCACCAGAGTTTCATTTTGTTGCTGTGGTTTTAACTGCTGCTTTTCAATCAGTGGTAACGTTGCACTAAGCGCACTCGCCCCCAGTACAGCCAACTTATTCTGCAGTGTTTGCGAAGTATCTTCATCCGCAATGGCACAGCTTTTTTGCAATAACATATCACCTTTATCTAACCCGGTATTCATTTGCATGATGGTGATTCCCGTTACGCTGTCTCCATGCAAAATAGCGTGTTGAATGGGCGAGGCGCCACGCCATCGCGGTAACAACGACGCATGCACATTAATGCAACCGTACTTTGGTGCCGTTAAAATAATGTTTGGCAACAACAAACCATATGCAGCGACCACCATTAAATCCGCATCATAATTAATCAGTGTTTGTTGAGCAGATTGTGTTTTAAGTGAAGCGGGTTGTTCAATCGGCAAGTGGTGTTGCAGCGCAAGCTGTTTAATGGGACTCGCCGTTAACTGTTGCCCACGGCCTTTGGGTCTATCGGGTTGCGTGTACACGGCAACAATTTCATGCTGGGAATCAATTAAAGCCTGTAAACTGGGCACAGCAAAATCAGGCGTACCGGCAAAAATAATTTTCATTCAACCGCTCCATTTAGAACGTATATTTGTGTTCTTTAAACAGATAATACGCCTCCTGGTAATAGGCCGCCGCTAAGTCTTTCATCTTATCATCGTCTTTGGTGCGAGATAATTTTTTTGTGACCGGATCATAAAGATAAGTTCGTACTTTCTTGAGCAGACTCAATACCACTAATTTATTACCTTGCATTAATGCCACATCATGATCGTGATTAATCAAAATAATTTTTGGTGTGGCTGGATTCCAATGCAACACGTCTTGGCCAAAAAATGGAGCTTCATAACGCAACCCCAGCAAACCCAACACAGTGGGCGCGATATCCAATTGACTCGTAGGCACACTCACTGTGCGCGCTGCAATGTGATGTGGCGAATAAATTAAAAGTGGAATGCGATAGCTGTACACTGGAATTTCAGCCGACCCATACACGCGTGCATCGTGATCGGCCACAATCACAAACACCGTATTATTAAACCAAGGGTGTTTTTTTGCTTGAGCAATGAACTGGCCAATAGCGTAATCCGTATAACGCACCCCTGAACTTCTACCGCCGCCTGTGGCTTTAACACCTGCAATCCCAGCAGGATAAGTAAACGGTTTATGATTCGATGTCGTCATAATAATAGTGAAAAATGGTTTTTTTGTTTTTGCCAACCGACTCAAATAACCCAAGGTGTAATTGAATAAATCGCCATCACACACGCCCCAAATATTTGAAAACGTAATTTTTTTAATATCACTGCGGTCACGAATACGAAAGCCATTGTTACTATAAAAATGGTTCATGTTATCAAACAACCCATAACCACCATAAATAAATGTCGCGGTGTAGCCATGCTGTTTCATGATCTCACCCCAGTTTGCAATATGCTCACTGCCGGGACGTTTAATAATTGACTCGCTAGGAATTGGCGGAAATGAAGCCGTAACCGCTTCTAAGCCACGTACGGTACGCGTACCCGTAGCGTACATATTTTTAAATAAAATTCCATGCTTAGCTAAACGATCAAAGTTCGGTGTGTAATCTTTTTTATGTTGGTAAGCCCCATTAAATTCAGCGCCAAACGATTCATCAACAATCACCACTACATTTAACTTACCTAGCCCATGCTTATTACCAGCATGCAGACGATTAATTTTTTGTTGCGCTAATTGAGTGAATTCACCACCCCCTTTCGCCAAGTCTTGAGTGAGCAACGCCAAAGCTTGCTGGCGATCATTAGTATAATAGTAATTGTCGTAATTCAATTTATTGGTATGAAATGCTTGAAAAAAACTGCTGTAGCCATTAGCCGTTAATTCATGGGTGATGCGATTGTCAGTAAAGTCAAACGAATGCGTGTTAAACGCAAAATAGGCCACCAATACCAACACCAAGTTCGCTGCAAAAAACACGGCGCGCTTAGAAAAAGAGGTGACATAAAAAAATGTTTTATTCAGCCAGCGCCAACCGCTCACTATTAATAACAGCGTCACAGCACTGACGGCAATTAATACTTTTACCACCGGATAAGCATCCCAAATATTGGTAAAAACTTCGTTGGGATAAATCAAATAATCAACCGATACCAAATTAAAACGCGCTGAATATTCTTGAAAAAAATAAAACTGTACTACGGCTAAATACAACATCACAAAACAAACTGCAGCCACCACCAAACAACTCAGCCAACGGTGCCATGGTTGTTGATAAATTTTTTGCGGTATTAGTAATAAATACAATGAAAATGGCAGCAATAAATATAAGGATTCAATGACATCGTTCACCAGCCCCAGCCCTAAAATACCCGGGAGCTGAAGATAACTCACATCAGCATGTAAGCCGAACGAAAAAAACAACACACAGCGCAATACGGTGGATACGACTAAGTAAAAAAATCCTAAATAAACCAATAACGAAAAACGCGTTTTGTCCATATTCACCTCGGCAGCAAGAGTAGCTTAAACTAACACTAGCCCGCAACCACTCTCACTATGCTAGTGCCTTCTTGCTCTGAATCTTGCTCTGGTTTTTGCTCTTGGTTTTGAGCCTGCACTTGAATGGGTTGTTGTGTTTTTCTTTTCTTTGATGCAAATAAACGCGGACCAATTGGTGCTGAGGGTGCTGAGCGCTTAGGATTTGATATGACCGGTGCCTGCAGCAATTGAACTATGCGTTTGTCTGCATCAGGACTTAAATTGCCTACTCCCAACGATCGAATCACTATAACCTCAACTCCCTCTTGCTTAAGTTCATGTATTATTTCAAGTGCCGCATATGAAAATAATTCTTGGATTCGATCATCCACCAACACCAAGCAGTGTGGCCTTTCATCTTTAGGGCAGGCTAAAATTCTTTCCTTAATCACCTCCAGCTTCAAGTTGCCCGCTGTAAAAATAGCGTCTTCTTGATTACGTAAAGCCGGCGGAATGAGCTCCTTTATCTTGTCCAAAACGGCACGAGAATCCAATAATTCATACGCTTTTTTCACTCTAGCGAATGGAATGTAATTTTCCACAGCATGCGCTAAACACGCTTGCTCCATTTCTGCTGGTGTCTTTACCTTTCCCAGAGGAGTACGTGTAGTGATTTGCGTGTGGCTCAAACCCGGTTGCTTCTCCACTGCACACTGCAGAAATCTTAACCACTCTGGGTTGATACATATTCCATCATTACCTATGACAGTTGCGTAACGTAACAGCGCTGTGTCGTCTATATCTGAATACACTCCGCTTCGTTTTACTGCTGCCATTCGTTTTACCACCTCATCAAGACAACACGGAACTATTTCATTCGTGGCCCAATTAAAAATATATGGCTGCAATCTGCACTCTAAAAAAGCTTCAATACAAAGCACGCCGTCCAGCTTTAACTCGTCAGGGCTAATGGCCACAACCAATTCACCGCGATCTCTTGCCTTCTCTGCTGTTGATATCATTGCTTCAGCCGCAACACAACAAAAGTTCACTTCTACATCCAGGCCTAGGGCTTGCACTGAACCTATCAGCTCAGTGATATAAGGATTATTTATCAAGGTAAAATTCAATGCTCCCATTTCACCAGGAAGTTCTTCAATTCGGTCATCAACAAAAAGTTTCAACACTCGCATCATTTCACCTTATTTTGATCAAGATCTATCAAACTGCACTAAACTTGTAGACTAACTTCTGCAGAACTAACCGCTCGGGAACCTGTCTTAGGAGCACAACAACCTCGTCGATAAAAATAATAACTCAGTGCGCCTAACACCACTGCCACCATAACTGCTGCTAGCGTATAAGGAACAACGGCGGATGATGAATCACTGGGCACGCTGCTAATGGGCACTGATGCACACTGCTGCGGTAATGTTATATTCGGTTCGTTAAGAACACTACGCAAAAAAACTCCAAGCTCATTGGCATTGTTTGCACGCAAAACGACTTGTTCTCCTAACGGGGACACATGCTCAAGTCGTTGTGAGCAATTGGATAGATCGGCAAAATTAAACAAGAGCTGAACGATCGGATGGCTATTCAACGCATTGATAAAATTACTAATCGCTGCTTCGCACAAACTCGAATTGATGAATACACCAACACGTGCTTCTTTCAGCGCCGAACTGGGGTCACGATAACCAGTAAGGTCTGATTTAAAACATTTATATAATGTGAAATTTGTCATGGCGCTACCTTAGCGCATGAATATTAAACTAGATTTAATTGAGTCCTCAGCTTGTGGATTAAAATTGGCGATAATGGCCAACTTGCAGATCATCTTTGCTTATACCTAGGCCACTTGAAGTTGCGATTTATCGCAACGCAAAGTGACGCTACGGTAATGCACCGCAGCGTTAAACAGTAGCATGTGATTATGCAAACGCTCTCACTGACAAGCTCGCTTTATCCAACTCAGTTAGGTGAAATTCATCACCCGCCGCCAACACTCTATATAAAAGGTGATGCGACGATTTTGCAGCAGCCACAAATTGCCATTGTTGGATCACGGCATCCGACTCCGCAAGGTTTGGAAACAGCCAAACAATTTGCTTTTGAATTAGCACAAGCAGGATTCGTCATCACCAGTGGCTTGGCCTTGGGAATTGATGCGGCAGCACATCAAGGGGCGTTAGCGGCGTCCGGTTTAACTATTGCGGTTTTAGCCAATGGACTTGATCGCATCTATCCCACTCAACACAGCGCACTTGCCACAGCGATTGTGCAACAAGGCGGCGCCCTAATCACAGAGCAACCCTGCGGCACTCCGCCTTTGCGGCGTTATTTTCCCCAGCGTAATCGTATTATTACTGGGCTAGCAAACGCCGTATTGGTGATTGAAGCCACATTAAAAAGTGGTTCACTAATTTCTGCGCGTTTAGCGTTAGAACAAAATCGCGAGGTGTTGGCGGTTCCGGGACCTATTCATAGTCAGCAAGCACAAGGTTGTAACTGGCTGATTCAACAGGGCGCCAGTTTAGTGAGCTGCACCAAGGACGTTTTAAATGCACTCAATATTACGCTGTCTTCCCCCGCTCCCTTTGCTCATACACATAATGAATATTTACCGAGACTTGATTCTGACCTAATGAGGCTGCTAGAGTGTGTCGATTTTTCTCCCACCGCGATAGAAACGATTCAGCAACGCTCGGGCTTGAAAACCCCGGCCCTTGGTACCATGTTGTTATCGCTAGAGTTAAGAGGTTATATTAATAAGGTAACGGCTGGTTATCTAAGGATGGATAAGCCCGGGATACACCAGACAGTCGAAACCGCTAAAACGAACGTGTTTTAGTCAACAGTGAGATACCCACCATGAAAACAGAAAGCGTATTAAATGTTCTTATGTATCTCTTTCGCCACCACATGTCTGACCATACAGAGTTAACAGACGTGCCACGTGGCAGTTTAATTGATCATCTTGAAAAAA
This sequence comes from Coxiellaceae bacterium, assembly GCA_041746415.1. Taxonomy (GTDB): domain Bacteria; phylum Pseudomonadota; class Gammaproteobacteria; order Coxiellales; family Coxiellaceae; genus JBGTHB01. Next base: position 7,126 of record JBGTHB010000076.1, read on the forward strand.
TAGGCTTCCAACGTTCAGCCATTCAAATGGCCTTTGCGTGGTTAGAGCGCTTAAATGATCAGGACTACGCCGACGAAGCACTCAAGCAAAACACCACAGTGCGTATATATAATGATTACGAACTCGAATTACTGAATTTGGAATGTCGCGGATTTTTACAGTTTCTTGAAGAGCAGCGCATTCTCACTCCTTACACACGCGAATTGGTTATACACCAAGCCATCGCTCTTGCGCACGAAGACGAAGAGATTGACGTTAGCCTTATTAAATGGGTAGCCTTGATGGTTCTGTTCAACCAACCCGATGAAAAAAACGCCTTGCAGTGCATGGAGTTTCTCGTGTTGGATGACACTACCGGTACAGTTCATTAAATAGCAGGGACGATTTTTCGAGATGGCAGAAAAAAAATATTTAGTTGTAGTCGAATCGCCTGCAAAAGCGCGCACCATAGAAAAATATCTGGGTAAGCATTTTAAGGTGCTCGCCTCTTATGGTCACGTGCGAGATCTCGTCCCCAAGGAAGGCGCGGTTGATCCCAATCACGATTTTGAAATGCACTATCAATCTATTGAACGCAATATCAAACATGTGGATGCGATTGCCCGCGCTTTAAAATCTTGCGACGAATTATTAATCGCCACCGATCCGGATCGCGAAGGTGAAGCCATTGCTTGGCACGTCAAAACATTAATGGCACAACGCAAAGGATTAAAAGAAAAACCCACCACGCGCGTGGTGTTTCACCAAATCACCAAAAAAGCAGTAAACGATGCCATTGAGCATCCGCGCGAAATCGCTATGGATTTAGTGAATGCGCAACAAGCACGTCGGGCATTGGACTTTTTAGTGGGCTTTCAACTTTCACCACTATTGTGGAAAAAAATTCGTCCCGGTCTTTCTGCAGGACGAGTGCAAAGCCCAGCGTTGCGTATGATTGTTGAGCGTGATATTGAAATTGAAAATTTCAAAAGTGAAGAATATTGGACCGTGCACGCCAAATGCGAAAAAGCACATCCTTTTGAAGCGCGCTTAACGCATTATCAAGGCAATAAAGTAGAGCAGTTCTCTTTTACCAACGAAAAAAATGCGCTCACCATTGTGGAAGCGATTAAAAAAGTCGCTAACGGCAAGCTAACTGTAAAAGAAGTGACGAAAAAACAACGCAAGCGCCATCCTGCTGCGCCGTTCATCACCTCAACCTTACAACAAGAAGCCGCGCGCAAGCTGGGTTTTTCTGCTTCAAAAACTATGCAAGTGGCGCAACAGTTGTATGAAGGTATTGATGTGGGTGAAGGTGGCACCGGTTTGATTACCTATATGCGTACCGATTCCGTCACTTTAGCAGCAGAAGCGTTAACTGAAATTCGTGATTTCATCAAAGAAAAATACGGCGTTAAAAATATGCCAGATGCGCCGCGCGAATTCAAAACCAAATCAAAAAACGCACAAGAAGCGCATGAAGCCATCCGCCCCACTTCTGCAATGCGCACGCCGGATTCCATCACTCAATATTTAGACAAAGACCAACGTCGTTTATACGATTTAATTTGGAAACGCGCTGTTGCTTCACAAATGATTGAAGCCACTCTCAATACAGTGGCTGTGGACTTAATTGCAGGTGAGGCGGTGTTTCGCGCCAATGGTTCAACCATTGTTGATCCTGGTTTTATTACGGTTTACCAAGAAGGGTGGGACGACAAAAAACAGGAAGAAGAAGACGACAAAATGCTGCCTGAATTAAATGAGGGCGATGTTGTTGATGCCAAAGAAATTGTCGGCGAACAACATTTCACTGAACCGCCGCCACGTTTTACCGAAGCCAGTCTGGTCAAAACATTAGAAGAACACGACATCGGTCGTCCTTCTACTTATGCCTCCATTATTGCCACTTTGAAAAATCGCAAATACGTCGATATGGATAACAAGCGTTTTAAAGCCACTGATGTTGGCCGTATTGTGAATCAGTTTCTCACCAAATATTTTACGCAGTACGTTGATTACGATTATACCGCTCATCTTGAAGAAAATTTAGATGCCGTTTCTCGTGGAGATCAAGAGTGGATTCCTTTATTACGCGAGTTTTGGCAGCCGTTTAAAACGTTAGTGGACGACACGCAGATTAATGTTAAACGCAGTGACGTCACCCAAGAAAAAATAGATGAAAAATGTCCTGAATGCGACGCGCAACTTTCAATTCGCCTGGGCAAACGTGGCCGCTTTATTGGCTGCACCGCTTATCCAGAATGCAATTATACGCGCAACCTCAATGATGATCCGGATCAAAAACCTGAAACCATTGACCGCCAGTGTCCGCAATGCGAACACCCATTAGTGATTAAAAGTGGCCGCTATGGCAAATTTATTGGCTGCAGTCATTATCCCGATTGCAACTTTATGGAACCGCTCGAAAAACCCAAAGACACCGGCGTTGAATGCCCTGAATGCAAACAAGGCAAAATATTAGAGCGCAAATCTCGTCGCGGCAAAGTATTTTTTTCATGCGAGCGTTATCCAAAATGCAAATACGCTTTATGGAACAAACCGCTTGCCGAAGCATGCCCACAATGTCACTGGCCTATTCTCTCTGTCAAAGTCACTAAATCGCGCGGCGCTGAAAAAGTGTGCCCGCAACAAAGCTGCAGTTATTGCGTACCTTATAAAGGTGAGTTAGAAGAGGAAGAATAACAGCAGTTGCATTAACGCTGGAAAACGCATGTCCACCACCAAGCGCTATTTTGTTTATATTATTTTGTGTGCCAATCAAGCGTATTACACCGGCTACACCACTGATCTTAAACGACGCTGGCAAGAACATCTGGATGGCAGCAACAAAAGCAAATTTACGCGTGCCTTTAAAGCCATTTCACTTTGTCAAAGTTGGGAACTACCGAATAAATCTTGTGCCATGAAAGCCGAAAGTTATATTAAAAAATTATCACATGCGCAGAAAAAAACATTAATTGCGAACCCAAAGCTATTAGAGTCTGTTTAAGAATTTTACTCCCCAAGCAAAAGCTCATCGTAACTACTCAGGCACCAAAGAAGATGATCTGCAAATTGGCAAGAACGAGACAAGGTTGAACGTAAAATTGACGAAAAAGCGCAATGTACATTGAGTACCTGAGCATTTTGAGGAACCAGAGAATAGATTAATAAAGGAATTGCAGCACGAAGTGCGAAATTCCTGTACGTTCAAGATTGGCCGTTATTGCCGATTTCAATCCATAAGCTGGGGAGTTACAGCTCATTTTTATTTTCAGACCCTGCAAGATTAATCTTAACACAACCTCTAAAAAACAAGCTGTTATCAGGAAAACGCTTACAACCCTTATCGCCTATCGCGTATTTTTGTAATTTAGGGTCGCCATAAATCAACTGACTACTATTAAGCACCAAAGCATCGCGCTCAACTTGCGAATGGTAAAATTTAAATAGCGGACTGGCATCCGCCTCAAACCTCACTTCATTATGAATAACCTGCATCGTTTTTGCTAAAAACCGGGTCTCATCGGCTAAGCGTGGAATGGATTTTATAGGAATATGGGTTTCAAAATAACTGGGAAAATTAAGTGAATAATACACTGGTTGATTTGGCTGTAAGTGTTGTGGTCGCATTAATAACGGATCATGATGTCGCAGTTGATAAATATCACGATAAATTTCTTGAATCAATTTGATTGGCGCCACATCCTCTTCATGATCCTCAGCAAACACCATGCCAGGAAAAATTCCTTCGCTAATTAAATACAATTGTTTAATGTGACTGCTTAATCGCGGTTGTAAATATATATTGCGTTTACGCATGGCGTTAAGCACGCTTTCCCACGCCACTTGCAATTCAAACTGGCGCCGGCAATTAAACGATTGCACCCATGCGCGCTCAAGAAAGTTGGAATACAAGGCCGTCAACGCTTGGCTATTTTTATCCGCAAACCATTCATTGGTTAAATATAAAATACTGCAATACCAACGCTTATCGGCATCACCACTGCTGGCTAACTTGGCAAATAAATCGCGGTGTTCGCGCATCGTGGTGGGAGGCGGGTTGCGAAACGAAAATGCTTTTTGTAATCGTGCGTGCGCAGCACGATCCGATATTTTTGAACACATAAAAAGTGAGCGCACACCTGACGATAAATTAGAATACTGGCATGAATCAATTTTTGCTGGCGCATCAAACAATTCCCACAAACCAAATAAACGCCCCGCCCCCCAAATTTTATCAGGGATTATGCGCTCGGGCGTTTCATAATAAACCTCAATGCTTTTATCTAAAACTAAGCCCACAGGAATTTTTGAATACGTTAATTTTTCTTTAATGCCGCAGTTCGCTAGCGCTTCAGGTAAAGTAAAGCTGCCTGCTTTTACAATGTCTTGTCCATAAGGATAACGCGCCACAATGACTTCAAGGTTACGATTGTTATCTAACGCGTTTAGCAATTGCGATAATTCAGGCGCAATGGCTTGCACCCGATTTTTTACATCAAACCAATGCAACTGCGCTGATTTATTTAAAACTTCTGCATTCATAGCTGTTTATTACCATGTATTTACTACAACGTCTACTGCTTACCTCATTGCTGCTCGTCTTGGAAAATAGGCGTACGATTGCTTGATCAACAACTGCGCTCTCCTAACAAACACCAATGGCAAGTCCCCCACAACAATCGGTTCACCCGCGCCATAATAAACATTAGAAGCAACAACAGTACGCTGACCACGCACACGCTGCAAACAATTACGAATCTGCTCTAAACGCGGCAATATAAGTTCATCACGGATACGATATTCCGTTGGTGTTACTATTTGAAATTGTGTGGTCACATCTAAAATTGTTTCCGATGGATTGTCGCGACGCAGCTCCATAAATAATTCATGGTAAAGCTGTTTTTGTTGCAGATTAAAACTCGGTAACTGTGGCATTAATGTTTGCGTAAGTTGATTACATATTACAAATAATTGAAAAAAACGATTACGTTTTGTTTTTGAATTTTGCGCTGCCATAAAGCCACACGCTTCCGGCAATTTCAACTCATCGGTGGCCATAACCGCAATTAACGCAATAAGATAATTAGCGTAGTGCAATAATATATCGTCTGTTTGAAATAACTCAATGTGCATCGTGCTAGCTTTATCAAGCATGGCCCTGGCGTTGCCATTATGGATTGTCGAATAATGGCCCCCATTGTGAATGCCGCAATACACTAATGAACGATACAAGCTGGGATAAAGTTGTTGCGCCAAATCTAAAAAATTAGCGATGAACAGCAGCGCATAATTTTGTGCTTGCGCTAACGACATATTTTTTGGGTAACCCATGGCGGGATAATGTCGTCTCACTACTCCAGGAAATTGCGGCAACAATTCAAAACCATATGGTGCAATCACACTCATATGACAGCGCGTGCTTTTATTGCAACGCAAAGCTGCCGTGTGAATTAATTTACGCATCAAAATATAATTAAAAGTCGATCCTGCAGCTGCTTTGGTTTTTACTTTTGTTGTTAAAAAAGTTATAGGATAAGCCTGATAAAACGAGTTAAACCAATCTACTACTTCCATGTTTTGCCCTCTAACTGTTCACATACTCCTTAACCCACGCCACTCATGGGTAGTATTTACTTGTTTATTTTACATGCCAAAACTGATAAAATAAAGTCTTAAGGGTAAAAATAGCCATAAGGGAAAGTATCAGAGGCTTACAGCATGGAAACACTAGATGAATTAACCGCCAAAATTGATCAATTATTCTCTCAGTCTGCTCTTGGTTTTATCATTAGTTCAACCGCGGGCGACGTATTCTGGCTTAACCCTCAAATGAGCCAGCTGCTAAATCAGCCACTTAAAAATTGCACCGGCAAAAAGCTCAACGAATTATTGGCGCTTTTTCATAACGGCAATCAACTTGATGCAAATCAACTGCCTTACCAACTCACCCAAAAAAATAACTTGCCTGTATCACAAGCATTAAGCGTTGATTTTGGTACAGGAATACAGCTTATTGAGTTCACCTCTATGGAGCACCACACTGATGCCGACAACCGGGTGATCATTTCCTCTCTGCGCTGCATTACGGATTTTGATTATGCCGACAAATTACTTCTGTTGAAAAATTGCTCTCCCAACGTTTTTCGTTTTGAAAATAAACTGCGTGAGTTTGCCACACAGAAAGAACAGTTTCTGGCGGTCTACACCGTGGAAGTCAAAATGCCAGTCAGCAAAGCCATTTCACATTTTTTAGCGCGCGACATTTTTACTCACTTACACACCATCTACCCCATCCATGATTTTATAGGATGGATTGACACCCATAAAATTGGCTACATTAACCCCATAATCAATACTAAAAAAGTCGCCATAGAACACGAAACTCACTTAGCGCATTATCTCAGCTTATTCTACAGACGTGCTAATTACGATCTCAGTGAAATTGTAAAGATAAACTGTTTGGCGCAAACCATTAATGATTTTCCCAGCTTCATTAACCATTTATAGCTTTCACGCTTCAACTCACAAACTGATAAGCAACAAAAATACCGACAGTTCGGCAAATATGTTATAACACTTCCATGGATCTCCAACTCGAGCAAAAAATCTTTGAAGCAGCGCAAGCGCTACTTGATGGCAAGATCGTGTCTTATCCCACAGAAGCTGTGTTTGCCTTAGGTTGTGATCCGTTTAATATGGACGCGGTAACCCGTTTACTGCAAATCAAATACCGGGCTATTCGCAAAGGCTTTATTTTAATTGCAGATGATTGGAACCAGGTTAAACATTTAGTCGATCCAATCTCGCCAAACTTGTTATCTCACATTCAAAACTCTTGGCCGGGACCGATAAGCTGGGCATTCCCTGCCTCCGAAGAAGTCCCCATGTGGATTAAAGGCAATCATCGTTCTGTGGTGATTCGCATCACTAACCACCCCATAGCAAAGCGCTTATGCCAAACATTTGGCGGACCCATCGTTTCCACCAGCGCTAACCGCCATGGTTTTCCGCCAGCACGCGATGAACGCATGGTAAGCATGACCTTTAGTAATGAAATTGCTACTATTATCCCCGGCAAAGTGGGCGGCTTAAGCCGTCCCACTGAAATCCGCGACGCCGTAACCGGTGACGTAATCAGAGAAGGTTAGACTCAGGTAGCGATAAAGACAATCTGCAAACTGCCGATTTTAACCCATAAGCAAGAGAACCACATGAAAGATAATATTATTGCGTTACTCAACACCGCTATCGCCGCATTACAAAAAAACGCAACGCTCGCTGCCGAACTCCATATTGAACCTCAATTAACCGTGACTAAAGATCCCTCGCACGGTGATTTTGCGACGAATATCGCCATGATTTTAGCCAAACCGGCAAAGCTTAACCCAAAAATATTAGCCGAAAAAATTGTGGCCGCACTACCCCAGGACGCCAGCGTTGAAAAAGTCGTTATTGCCGGCCCTGGGTTTATTAATTTTTACCTGGCGCATCAGTCGCGACAACAAATCATTCCCGAAATTTTAAAGCAACAGCAGCAATTTGGTTTATGTAATAACGGCGCCAAACAAAAAGTGCATATTGAATTTGTCTCGGCAAATCCAACCGGGCCACTTCATGTTGGCCACGGTCGTGGTGCAGCCTATGGCGCTTGCGTCGCCAATTTATTAACTGCAACGGGTTATAAAGTTCACCGTGAATATTATGTAAATGACGCTGGCCGCCAAATGCGGATTTTAGCCTTAAGTGTATGGCTACGTTACCTAGAAAACCAAAGCGAAGTGGTTATTTTCCCTGAAAATGCTTACCGCGGACAATACATTTATGAAATCGCGGCCGCACTTACGCAACAGTACGAAGGACGTTTTCATCATACCAATGAATCCATTGTACGTTTAATTGATGTCGCATTAGAAAAAGAAGACGAAAAATATTTGGATGCCTTATGCAACGCCATGCACACATTGCTGGGTGAAGAAAATTATCAACTTATTTTTCAAGCCGCTCTAAAAAGCATACTCGAGGATATTCGTGATGATCTGAGTGAATTCGGGGTTAACTACGATGCCTGGTTTCACGAAAGCGAGTTATTCAAAAAAAATCTTATCCAAACTGGGGTGGCGCTATTAACCGAACACGGCTACGTTTATGAACAAGACGGGGCTAAATGGTTTCGTGCCACGGCCTTTGAAGATGAAAAAGATCGTGTGCTGATTCGCGCCAACGGCACACCCACTTATTTTGCTTCTGATGTGGCGTATCATTTATATAAATACCAACAAGGCTATGATCACATTATTGATATTTTTGGTGCCGACCATCATGGTTTCATCGCACGACTGCGCGCATTTTTAAAAGGCTTAGGCGAAGACCCTGAAAAAATGCGCATTCTATTAGTGCAATTTGCTATTTTGTATCGCGGCCAAGAAAAAGTCTCCATGTCCACGCGCAAAGGCGAATTCGTCACTCTGCGTCAACTGCGAGCAGAAGTGGGCAATGATGCCGCGCGATATTTTTATATTATGCGCAAACCCGAACAACATTTGGATTTCGATTTGGAATTGGCAAAATCCAAATCCAATGAAAATCCCGTTTACTATATTCAATATGCTCACGCGCGTATATGCAGTGTGTGGCGCCAACTTGAAAGTGACAAACTCAGTTTCGATCAAGCAGATGGGTTGGCCAACTTGGGCTTGCTCCACAGTCAATACGAAACCGATTTAATTAAAGTACTGGCTCAATACAGCGACAACGTGCAAAAATCCGCAGAGCGTTATGCCCCACATTTATTAGCAAATTATTTGCATGAACTCGCTAGCGCTTTTCACAGTTACTACAACGCTGAAAAGTTTTTATTACCTGACACAGCTTATCGCAATAGTCGCTTATGCCTGATCAAAGCGGTGCAAATTGTATTGCAAAACGGCTTAAAACTATTAGGCGTCAGCGCACCAGAAAAAATGTAAAACAACTCCATAGCTTATGGGTTGAAATCGGTGCTTAAGTAATGACAATTTAAATTTCTTGGCTGCGAGTAAACCATTTCATGTTATCCTTAATAAGATATGAAACGTACATTATTGCATTTACCATTTTACTTGATTGGCTTAGTCGCATTTTTTTTGCTGCTGCCGTTTTTTTCAGGACTCATCACGGAGCACGAGTTAAAACAATTACCCGACACCATTAGCCGCTACCAACGCCATTGGTTTGAAAGTGAAATCACCTTCCATAATGGCACCCAAACCGAGGTATTTCATGGCCCCATTATCTGGGAATCATTGCGCCATCGACCTCTCATTGCGCTCGCCAGCTTGCACTCAGCGCTCAACAATCAAGGTATGACTCTCAAAGAATCCGGCATTTTGTATCTAAACGGCAAACTACAAAGTTACAGCCAAATCGAAATTCCACACCTTTATTTAAGCATAAAAAACGGTTCGCCCTTAACACTCATAGCCAATGAAATTCTAACCAGCAAGCAATTCTCCCTCACTCACAACGCCTGGCGTGGTCATGAAACGGTAAAAATTGATAACGCCACTGTGCAAACCAACCATAAACCTTTTGAGATTAAAGCTCTGGATTTCACCCTGGACGGCATTGGCAATAACGAGTTAGCGCGCATTACCGTTCACAAACTGCATCTGCTCACCGCCTATGGCTTATTCACGGCGCAAGCGCATTTTTTTGTTGATCATAAACAAATCCGCAATTTTACTATCACGACCCATGTGCCAAAAAAATTAGCGCGCTATATTTTAATAAATTACTACAATGGCAAAAACACGGTGGACGCCGACAAACTATTAGCACAGTTAGTGCGCGTTCACTTTATTCAAGCGGACACAAAACAAAAAAATTATTATCAATTTTCTCTTCAACTTAAGGACAATAAAGTTTATTCTAACGATAACTTTGTCATGGCCCTCGGACGCACAACATGAGACAAGATTACGCCAAACGTCAAAATCCTAACAAACGTCGCAAAAAACGTATTGGCTTAACAGCAGTAATTATCCTCATCGCTCTTGGCTTACCGCTTGGCTTATTCCTCTATCATGTGGGATCGCACCATCACCAAACTTTACCTGCACCCACCAAAACCGCCACCGCCAACAGCACCGCTACACAAGACCAAGACCAGTTTGATTTTTATACTATTTTGCCAAAAAACAATTCTGCCAACGTCGCCAATAGTTGATTTTATTCTCCCTCGCCCCCATGTCCTGAGTAACGTAACAAATAGACAGGAGCTGCCGTTGGAACAATATAGAGGCACCACGATTCTTTCCGTTCGCCGCAAAGGCAAGGTCGTCATTGGTGGTGATGGTCAAGTATCTATGGGTAACACCATCATGAAAGGCAATGCCAAAAAAGTGCGGCGCTTATATAACGGCAACGTTATTGCGGGTTTTGCCGGCGGCACTGCGGATGCGTTTACTTTATTTGAACGCTTTGAAGCAAAATTAGAAAAACATCAAGGCAACTTAATTCGTGCTGCCGTTGAACTCGCCAAAGATTGGCGCACCGATAAAATGCTGCGTCGTTTAGAAGCGTTGTTATTAGTTGCTGACAGCAAAGCATCGCTAATCATTACCGGCAACGGTGACGTAGTTGAACCAGAAGAAAATGATTTAATGGCTATTGGTTCTGGCGGTAACTTTGCTTTGTCTGCGGCTAAAGCATTAACTGAAAATACCGACATGTCCGCCCGTGACGTCGTTGAAAAGGGCTTAAAAATAGCCGGCGATATTTGCGTTTACACCAATCACAACTTCACCATTGAAGAATTAGACAGCGAGAAATAATCATGACCACAAGCGAATTAACTCAATCTACCCGTACTGAAATGAGCATGACGCCACGCGAAATTGTGGGTGAACTGGACAAATACATTATCGGACAGCACGACGCTAAGCGCGCTGTCGCCATTGCCATGCGTAATCGCTGGCGCCGCATGCAATTACCCGAAGCATTGCGGCGTGAAATCACCCCAAAAAATATTTTGATGATTGGCCCAACTGGCGTCGGCAAAACAGAAATCGCTCGACGTTTAGCCACTTTAGCGGATGCGCCTTTTATTAAAGTGGAAGCCACAAAATTCACTGAAGTCGGTTATGTTGGTCGCGACGTTGAACAAATTATTCGTGACCTCGCTGATTCTGCAATCAAAATGACACGCGAAACAGCAATGAAAAAAATGCGCGCCAAAGCTGAAGAAGCAGCTGAAGAACGTGTATTAGATGCATTAGTCCCTAAAGCCGCACCACAACGCGGCGGCTTCGATGGCGAACCGCCAGTGGAAGAAAGCAAAACCAAACACTCTGCAACACGCCAATTGTTTCGCAAAAAATTGCGTGAAGGTGAATTAGACGACAAAGAAATCGAAGTGGATATTGCTAGCGGTTCTCCTATGGTGGAAATCATGGGCCCGCCAGGCATGGAAGAAATGGTAGGCCAACTGCAAAGCATGATGGAAAGCGTCAGCCAAAATCGCACCAAACCGCGGCGCTTAAAAGTCAAAGCGGCGTTGAAACGCTTAACCGAAGACGAAGCGGCGAAATTAATTAACGAAGAAGAAATCAAAGCCCGCGCCATAGAAAGTGTGGAGCAAAACGGCATTGTGTTTTTGGATGAGATTGACAAAATCGTTAAACGCGAAGGCGCATCCGGTGCCGATGTTTCGCGTGAAGGCGTGCAACGCGATTTATTACCTTTAGTGGAAGGCTGCACTGTTTTCACCAAATACGGCATGATTAAAACCGATCACATTCTATTTATTGCTTCAGGCGCGTTTCATTTGGCAAAACCTTCGGACTTAGTGCCAGAATTACAGGGACGGTTTCCGATTCGTGTTGAGTTAAGGGCCTTAACGGCAGACGACTTTGTGCGCATTCTAACCGAACCGAATGCTTCGCTTACCGAACAATATACGGAGCTGCTAAAAACCGAAGCGTTTAATATTCATTTTGAAAAAGACGGCGTAAAGCGTTTGGCCGAAATTGCTTTTCAAGTCAATGAAACCTCAGAAAATATTGGCGCACGCCGCTTGCATACGATTATGGAACGCCTGTTGGAAAACATTTCCTATGATGCCAGCGATAAACCGGGCACATCGGTAAAAATCGACCACGCTTACGTTAACTCACAGTTGGAAAAACTCGCGGCCGATGAAGATCTGAGTAAATATATTCTGTAAAAACTTAGCGCCCTGAATTATCAGCGGGAGGTGCTACAGATGTCTTACTACACGAGATCAAACTGATGTCGCCGCAAGCTGATTTA
>JBGTHB010000077.1:0-4404 GCA_041746415.1 Coxiellaceae bacterium
TTTCCTCAACTGTATGTCAGGCATTGGTTTGCAGCATTGTTTCCACAAACCAACTTCGATCAATACTTAGAACAAAACCAAGAGGCGTTAATTGCTTCATTACCCCGGTTTAACTAAATTTTACTTATTCAGGCTTGCTCATTAAATGGCTTCTGAGCATCCAGTTTTTTTGTTCGTGCTCACCTAAAATTTTTACCAGCATATCTTCAGTAGCAAAATCTTTGCTGTCAGACATTTTATCAAGCGCATCACGAATATTGCGTATAGTGGCTTCATGGCTTTCGACTAAATCTTCCAGCATTTTTTTGGCGGTTAAACCTTCAGCGCTATCGTCTTTTTGGGATGCGGAACAAAATTGACGGTAGCTACCAGGAGCAATGTGGCCCAATGCACGAATGCGTTCTGCTACTGCGTCAACCGTATCTTTTAACCATTCGTAATGTTCTTCTAATAGCTCATGCAAGCTAATAAAAGTTTCGCCAGTGATGTTCCAATGATAGTTAAGCGTTTTTAGATACAAAAAATATTCGTCGGCCAACAGTGCAGCTAGATACTTGCTAACTTCTTCACGAATTTTTGCGCCGAGTCCGAGATTAATGGGTTTGGTCATGGTTAACTCCTGGTCTTGAATTTTAGATTTTTATTATAGCGCACTAGACACTGACTTTGCAGCGCATCGAACGAATATAAGAAAACTCTGAGTGTTGCTGCAATTTTTTTAATAATTCAGGCGCTTGGTAGTTCAGTCGCGTGGCAATAACACCGGTTGTAACTCCAATAATTAAACTTGAGCCTTGAATATTCATCACCTGAGCACGATTGCGCAATTCAGCTGGCAAGCTGTCATCTAATAATTGTTGTAGGCGACTCAATTGCTGGGCTTTTTTCACTAGGAATCCGAGTCGAGCGTGCTCATTTAACACCGCACTAACGCGCTTAGGGTCTTTAATTTTCGAGTCCATAACGGGCATTGTCACCCTTTGCTAAAGCGCTGACAACCATGGTGTTTTATGCGACAATAGCGCCGTCAAATATTGTACAAAAGGATATATCCTACCATGATTTCAGGTCTTTTAAAAAAGTTTGTCGGCACACGTAATGATCGTTTAGTTAAGTCTTACCGTAAACAAGTAGCACAAATTAATGCGCTTGAAGCGGAAATAGAAAAATTAGATGACGCCGCGTTGCGGGCTAAAACAGCAGAATTTAAAACACGCTTACAGCAAGGTGAAACTTTAGATAGTCTTTTGGTTGAAGCGTTTGCGGTGGTAAGAGAAACAGCTAAGCGTACTTTGGGTATGCGTCATTTCGATGTGCAATTAATCGGCGGCATGGTATTAAATAGTGGCAAAATTGCTGAGATGCGCACCGGTGAAGGGAAAACATTGGCTTCTACTCTGCCAGCTTATTTAAATGCGCTTAGCGGAAAAAGCGTGCACATCGTTACGGTGAACGATTATCTTGCTAAGCGTGATGCCACTTGGATGGGGCCTGTGTTTGATTTTTTGGGGTTAACTGTCGGAATAAATTTACCCGATATGTCGCCTGAAGATAAAAAAGCCGCTTACGCTGCTGATATTACCTATGGCACCAACAACGAATTTGGCTTTGATTATTTGCGTGACAATATGACTTTTGAGCTTGAGCAACGTGTGCAACGCGATTTAGCTTACGCTGTGATTGATGAAGTGGATTCCATATTAATTGACGAGGCGAGAACACCGCTCATTATTTCGGGACATGGAGAGGAGTCGTCGGATCTGTACGTAAAAATTAAAGAGTTGATCCCCAAATTAAAACAACAAATCCAAACTGAAGAACAAAAAGAAGAAGACGTCACCGAAGAGAATAAAGGCGATTACACGTTAGATGAAAAAAACAAACAAGCTTATTTAACCGAACGCGGTCATCAAAAAATTGAAAAAATGTTAGTGGACATTGGCGTAATTAAAGCGGGTGAAAGTTTGTATGATCTGAAAAATATTTCATTAATGCATTATGTGAATGCGTCATTGCGTGCCAATACTTTGTACCATCGTGATGTGGATTACATTGTGCAAGAGGGAGAAGTGTTGATCGTTGATGAACACACGGGTCGTTTAATGGCCGGACGACGTTGGTCAGAAGGTTTGCATCAAGCAGTGGAAGCAAAAGAAGGCGTTGACGTTCAATTAGAAAATCAAACACTAGCTACCATTACCTTTCAAAATTATTTTCGTTTGTATCAAAAATTATCGGGCATGACAGGCACGGCTGATACGGAAGCATTTGAATTGCAAAAAATTTACGGTTTAGAGGTGGTAATTATTCCTACCAATAAACCCATGATACGCCAAGACGAAGCCGATAAAGTTTATTTAACGGCGCAAGCTAAATACGAAGCGATCGTTGAAGAAATTAAAAAGCGTAACGAAAAGCAGCAGCCGATATTGGTTGGTACCACCTCGGTTGAATCATCCGAGTTGTTATCGCAATTATTAAAACAACAACATATTAAGCATCAAGTATTAAACGCCAAACAGCACGAACGTGAAGCGCATATTGTTGCCGAAGCGGGCCGTCCAGGTGCTGTGACCATTGCTACTAATATGGCGGGTCGCGGTACGGACATTGTGTTGGGCGGTAATTTAGAAATGGAAATGAACGAATTAGATAATCCCAGTGAAGATGAATTTACGCAACGTAAAAAGCAATGGCAACAACGTCACGCAGAAGTGATAGCGGCTGGTGGATTACATGTATTAGGCGCTGAGCGTAATGAATCACGACGGATTGATAATCAATTACGTGGTCGTTCGGGACGTCAGGGTGATCCTGGTTCATCACAATTTTATTTGTCGATGGAAGATAATTTGCTGCGAATCTTTGGTGGCGAACGCATGTCTAATATGATGCGCAAACTGGGCGTGAAAGATGCCGATGTGATTCAACATGGTTGGTTATCGCGTTCAATTGAAAAGGCGCAACGTCGAGTAGAAAATCTTAACTTTGATATCCGTAAAAATTTGCTCGAATACGATGACGTAGCGAATGATCAACGCAAAGTGATTTACGATCAACGCTTGCGGTTGTTACAAGCAGATAATATTAAAGAAAGCGTCGAGTTGATGCGCGAAGAAGTGGTTGCTGATTTGTTGGCGCAATTTATTCCGCCACAAAGTATGCCAGAACAATGGAATATTGAAGGCTTAGAAAAACAATTGCAGGAAGATTTTGCATTGAGTTTGCCTATCGCAAACTGGTTGGAAGAGGACGAGCACTTACATGAAGAAACATTGCGCGACAAAATTGCGCAAGAAATTGCGCAAGCGTATGCCGTTAAAGAAACGGCTTCAGGCGAGGCCGTCATGCGGGATGTTGAAAAATCAGTGATGTTGCAGTTGCTGGACCAACACTGGAAAGAACATTTAGCAGCGATGGAACATTTGCGTCAAGGGATTCATTTACGTGGTTACGCCCAAAAAAATCCAACACAAGAGTACAAGCGCGAATCGTTTGAGTTATTTAAAGAATTGATGGGGGCAATTAAATACGAAGTGATTGCGACGTTATCAAAACTGGAGATCGTGACCAAAGAACAAATGGAATGGCAGCAAATGCAGCAATTGGCAATGCCAAAAATGACGTTTCATCATGCTGAAATGGACGCTTTACCGAATATTGCGGCACAACAAGCGCAGCCACCACAGACAGCGGCGGAAATGCCACGGGCACCAGAAAATAGTGCGCATCCATTTGTGCGCGAGCAACAAAAAGTTGGACGAAATGAACTGTGTCCTTGTGGTTCCGCTAAAAAATACAAACAGTGTCACGGTAAATTGTAGCAAGTTGAAAGCAGTGTTGATGTAGTGGAAATGGGGCAAAAAAAACATTTAGACGTGGTAGTAGGAATAATTATTCGTGGTGAAAAAATTCTTATTGCGCAGCGACCATTATACAAACCGCATGCTTTATGTTGGGAATTTCCCGGCGGTAAGGTTGAAGCAAACGAATCAATTGAATTAGCATTGCAGCGTGAGCTGGAAGAAGAAGTGGGTGTGAGGGTGCAAAGTGCCACTCTGCTTGGTCATTATGAGCACGAATACCCAAGCTATCACGTCGTGTTGCACACTTTTGTCATTACGGATTTTTTAGAGGAGCCAACCGGTTTAGAGGGACAAGCCATAAAATGGATTGGTGCAGCAGAGCTAACACAGCATACTTTTCCAGCGGCAAATTACCCTATTATTCAAGCGTTGCAACAAGTTAAATTTTGCAGCAGCTAACGTCAAAAGTAATTTCACTGGTTTTCAGTTCAGCGCCACAATCTGCTTGATCAAGTGGGCGAAAGCGAATAACTAATAGATGGCGTCCGACACTGATTTCAGGATAAGCGCAGTAATCAACAGGCAAAGTAACCCGGAC
>JBGTHB010000078.1:0-3944 GCA_041746415.1 Coxiellaceae bacterium
GGTAAGCTGGCGATTCTTGCATAGAACGACGATAAACCACACTCACCCCGCCCCAGCGGCGTATCATCTCAATAAACTGTGGCTGACGTTTTGCTATCCGCGCTGCGACACGCTCTGCCACTACTTCGCTGCCGTGCGCTACAAATTCATCTAAAATTTCTAATGCGGCCGCATCAAAGTGTTGGCGAATTGCCGCTGCTGATTTTACCGCGCACAATTTTGTATAACGCTGATAAAATTTTTCGACTTGGCTAATATAATAAGCTTGCGCTTCCGTTGCCGCATCAATACCCGTTAAACCACCACCAATCACAACAACAGGCAAACGCAATTGCAAATTAGCTAACGAATTTTCTTTTGCTGCACCAGTTAATTGTAACGCCATTAAAAAATCGTTCGCTTGACGCATGCCAGGCGCCAAACTATTTTCAACCGCTAATTCACGTGGTAATCCAGCGCCAACGGCAATCGCTAAATGATCAAAGCCCAAACGCCACGCATCTTCAACGGTTAGCGTGCCACCAAAACGCACGTTACCAAATACTTGAAAATGTGGCCGGCGCAATAATGTAAGATAAATTAATTTTAAAAAGTTCTTATCCCAACGCACTGTGATGCCGTATTCTGCCACACCACCAAAACCGGTGGTTACACGATCGGCTAAATCTTCTTCTAATTCTTTATAAGAATAAATTGGATTTTGAACAAAGCGCTCATCCATAGGCTCGATTTTTAATCCATCCACACCCACAATCGCAAACCCTTCCATAGCCAGATGGTGCGCTAAAGTAAAACCTGCCGGTCCCATGCCCATTACTAATATTTTTTTGCCGTTGTAAGCTTTTGCTTTGTATTGATCGTGACGTAACGGATTCCAGATTGTTAACAAATGATAAATTTCCACACCCCAGGGTAAATTTAAAACATCGGTTAATACCCGCGTTTCAATTTGGGGAATGTTAACCGGATCTTGTTTTTGATAAATGCACGCCTTCATACAATCATTGCAAATACGATGCCCGGTTGCAGGACACATGGGATTATCCAACATCACCATCGCTAGCGCGGCCACATTTAATCCGAGTTTTTTAAGATAGTGCATTTCTGAAATTTTTTCTTCCAGCGGACAGCCGGTGAGTGTTTGATCTAATGGATTATGTTTAAAACCCAGCTCCGGTTCAGAGCGCTTAACTGGAAATCCTTTTGAGCAAAAATCGCCGTCATTCTTATGACAATAAACGCAATAATGCACTTCGCCTAATACTTCACGTTCCGTCATGCGCTTATCAGTTAAATGGAATCCGTCTCGCTCCCGCCATTTTTCACGGGGTGACTCTAACGCAGTCACACCATTAAAATCAGCAACACGATTAGGCACCAATTGTTGATAGTCTACTTTTTCAGGCAAATGAAAACTCACCCAATTTTTAACGTGCACTCGACCTTCAACCGTCGTTTGCGCCAGTACACACCATTGCGTAATAATTTCTTTATGTGCCTCATTCGCCATGGCCCAACTGGCAAATGCTAATTCATTCTGCGTATCAACCTGCACCGACAACTGCGCATTTACTTTTTCAAATGGCAGCAAAAGACTATCAGCATGACGAATTAATCGCTTAGCTTCGCGTAAAACATACAGCTCTTTAAAAGCAAAAATAGGATTTTGCGCTAAAATTTCGTGTTGCAGTGTCACTGCAGCTTGTTTAATTTGGAACGCATCAATTAAAAATCGTTCCACTACCGCAGCCACATCAATAAGAAAATAACTGAGTTCTTTGGCCTCAAACGTAACGCCTTGCCGATATACTCTAAGCCGCTTAGCCAATTCAACTTGTTCCTGAGTCAAAAAATCTAAAAATGCCTGATCCAATACCGCTAAGCCATCTGGTGTTAAAAGATTGTTAAAGGACTGGCCCGCTATAGTCGGAAATTGCACGCTGATTCCTTATTAAAATAAGCTATGATCCATGATAACATCTAGCGACTCAAGTGGAGACAGTAATGAGCACAAAACCGATTGATAAACACTTCGTTAGTGATGTCGATAAGAAAATTCGTGAATTTGATCAGCAACACGCCCCTTCAGAAGCGCAACTGGCCGAAATAAAAAAATACCAACGTGTTTACGCACACCGTGATAACGCTTTAGATGAAAACAAAGAAAGTGACCTTTGGGATTAATTACTGCACTACCGCATCCGCATTTGAATTACAGTCAATAACCTCACAAGCCGCGGCGAGATTTGGGCAGGTCACGTTACCATGACCGGTGATGCTGAACGTAAACGAGGTTGAAACGGGAAACTCGAGGTTTATCGGCTTTCGTGCCTAAGGTTAAGAGCCTGTTTAAGCGCTCATCACAGGTGTTGATGTGCGCCTGGGAATAAGAGCTTGGTAACTAATAGTGAGATCGTTACCCCAAGCAAAATACCACTCCAAACGGTGATATTTTTTGGGGAGATAATATCGAATATGGATTTAGCCGCTACGCGTTGGGGATTTTATTTATTGCTTGGTCAAATTACTCAAAGCAGGTCCTCCATTCAAATTAAACAGAAGTTTCGCGATTAGCGCAACACAAGTAAAGCGATGGGTATAGACTCATGCTGGAATAACGACACCTGGTCAGACTCATTATCATACTGGAAAAGTTTTACACTATACTAACATTAGTGTTAGATACAAATTAGGAGGTACAGATGATTAAGTGTTTCATAGTGTCAGTTGCTACACTGCTTATGCTGGCAACTACTCAAACCCAAGCATCCAAAGAACCCGATGCACAGGCGTGTAAAAAGGCGTTAAAGATAGCATACCCGCCAAATGGAGCATATAATACGAACAAGCTGGGCGGCGCTGCTTTATCGTGTGGCAACAGCAAGAGTGGCGAAATTGTTCCTGTGGGTGGTACCTATTGGCGTAAACCGGCTGGCCAGCTCCAAATTAAGAGCGGGAAGTTATCTGGCTGGTGTGAAACGATAGGTGATTTTATAAATGACCCCCTTAACAACACTTCTATAAAATGCTCAGAAGTAGTGAAATACGGATGCGTAGAAAATATCCATGGGTACCTGAACTCCTCCGAGGCGCTTTGTAAGTAAAAGAGCAAGTAAGCGAAGTTGAAACAGGAGACTCGAGATTAATCGGTCCCTGCTCGTCCCAAATCAAACCAACTTATTTCTTGCTTGTAAAAATGCAAGTGCTCATCTTGGTTATTCAGAAGGGCCATAGAAACATTGAACCATAATAGGGCCTTCTGCTGGTTTGTAATAATAAGTGCATCCTGTAAAAATGCGTGATTTAAAACCAGGTGGTCCATAGGAGTAAGTACCGTTTGTAGGGCTCCCCTCACACTTTGATTTGTTTTGATCTTGTATATTTTTAAGTGGAAGTGGCTTCTTGGTTTTGGTACACAACGCAGAATTTGTAGAATCATCACAGGATGAATTTAACATAAGACAAAAGAGGAAGGTTAGTTGTGGTTCGGCTGTTGCTTTATTGGCTGAAAGTGCAGGTAAGCTAGCGCATGCTAGGGTTGCCGCTATGGTGGTAATTATAAGCTGGATTGATTTTTTCATTGACAGTCCTCAATAATTGGCCCAGTAAGGTAATTATAGCACTTAATTTCAAGTCATGAACGGCGGATAACTGATGTTCGCATTTTCAGTGACGAACGGTCTATAATAACAGCAGCTAGTTTTCAAGGAGTTAGCAATGGAATGTCCAGCCTGTAACTGCACTCTCGAGCCAATCGTTATCGACAACATTACTGTGGATGTCTGCACCAAAGGCTGCGGCGGCCAGTGGTACGATAATTTTGAACTGGCTAAGTTTGATGAAAAGTCAGAAATTAACGGTGAAAAACTACTTGATTATCGTTGCCTAGCTGGGATGAACGTGGATCACACTCAACGTTATCATTGTCCTAAATGTGCTGACGT
>JBGTHB010000079.1:0-8292 GCA_041746415.1 Coxiellaceae bacterium
CCGTTGGCATTACTCATTAATGAAAAAGTAAATGTTGAACTGTCCGCATCACTCACGGTTATATTCGCTACCACCGTTCCATTCGCGGCGTTTTCATTAACGGACGCCTTATCTAACTCCAACCCAGTCGGTTTCGCGTTACGCACTACACTGACACTATCACTGCTATCACTAACATTTCGGATCACGTATTTGTAAATTGAACCGAGTGATAAATGAGGATGATTATAGTGTAGTGAATCCACTAAATGATTGAGTTGTGAATAAGATAAATCGAGACCGCCAAATTTTGCCAACAATGCACGACCTGCATTCGAATGATGAGATAAAAACCGCAGTAAAGACAGTTGCGACAAATGGTCATTGCCATCCTCATGCAAAGTGTGAATCACGTCCTCGGCCACAGACCTATCTGCGACAGTGTAAGAAGGACTAACTGACTGTTGCACAGTCATTTGAATCTGCTGTGTAATTATTGCGTGGATTGGATTTAACGCGGGTAAAACATCCAATGCACTATTTTCTACATCAGGCGAAGATTGCTCATTTATTTTTAAATCAGCAGTAACCGCTTCTGACACGGCTTTTTCCGCAAGCACATCAGGCGAAGGCGCAGCATCATCAGACTGGGAAAGAATCGTGTTTTGAATAAGTATTTTATATGGCTGAAGTGTACCTTCAGCATCTTCAGCCACACTACCCACAACCTCAGTCACTTTTGGCTGAGATTTAAAATCATTATTATCTGGCATAAAACCTCCAACGAAACCTTTGAAGGAAAATCCGTATGCTTCAATACAAATATAGTACATGCACAGAGCATACACAGAGTCATAAATCAAGGGGTTAACTTGTTTTGTAACTGATTGATTCTTTGTTCACGAATGATACTTGCGGAATTTACATTAATCGCACACCACTGCCTGCGTGTTTAAATTTTTCACTTTACTGTCTTAACAAGCGAAAATTTATTTTTTTAAAATCCACAGCTGTTGTCGAACGATACGGGTTGATATCAATACCACCTCGACGTGTATAGCGGGCATAAACCGTTAACTGCTCGGGTTTGCATTGCTGCAAAATATCCACAAATATTCTTTCCACACACTGCTCATGAAATTCATTGTGATTACGAAACGACACCAAATATTGCAGCAAACCTTCACGAATAATTTTATTGCCCTTATACGCAATTTGCACACTGCCCCAATCCGGTTGGTTGGTGACTAAACAATTGGACTTGAGCAAATTAGAATAAAGCACTTCTGTAACGGATTCCGCTGTCGTTGCAAGAAAATGGGAATCCACTGTGTATACCGAGCATTCAATATCAATGTCGTCAAGGCACTCGCCATTGAATTCATTTTGCATAACCGATGGTTGTGAATTTCTCAATGGCTTAATTATAACAGTGACTTCAAATTCAATAATTTTTTCTAAATCATTTTTAATGATTTTTTCAACCTCAACAGCTGACTTAAATTTTGTGTTATTAAATGAATTAAAGTAGAGTTTTAATGATTTTGATTCGACAATATATGGCGACTTGCAGTCATAATAAATTTCGGCTGTAGCCACCACCGGCTTACCTTTTTCGTTCAACCAAGAAACTTCATAATGATTCCAGCAATCAAAACCTAAAAATGGCAGTGCATCTGGATCAATGCCAATTTCTTGGCGCTTAGCCGCACGCGCAATGGGATACAATAAATCTGGGTTATAAGTGAAACAGTATGCCGTTTCTTTACCCAGCGCTAAACCCGTAGACTGATGTTGATGTTTTTTTAACATAAAGCATTCATCCAATTTTTTAGCGCTATTAATTTAAATAGCCAATTATTAAATAACACAATACGTGCCTATCGCCATGGTGCGATCAAAAGGAAGCTGATAGAACTCGATGTTAATATTGGCCGAGTAGTTTCTGGTTAAAAAACAAAATAATTTTTCTTGCCAAAAAAACCACAATGTTTTTTTCTGTCGCGATGCCACAATATTTGGCACTTCAATTAAATACGTAGCCTTTTCAATATCCACCGCAAAAGGGAGAATTTTTTTCTTATTCGCCACCGCTAACGCCTGCGGAATAGAAATAAAGTCCATAAAACCATACACCAAAGTGAGCTGACAAATATTTTTATCCAAACAGTTAGCCTCGAATCGGTCCTCATAGTGTACATAAGGCACATTTTCGACACGATAATTTACGATTAAAATATGTTCTGGCAAGGTTCGATTTATTTTCAAAAATTGCAAAAAACTACCCCCGCTTTTGTCATACACATCAGTGATAAAAATGGCGGTTAGATCAGGTAATTTATTTAAACTTTTATAATGCAGCTGATTTAGGATTTTGGAAAACTCTTCTTTCTTGGTGTAGTGCACATCACGTAAATAATACATGCCCTTGTTCCAGGTATACATGATAAAGGCACAGATGAGAGCAAACACAATTGGCACCCAACCCCCCATCATTATTTTTTGCAAATTGGCGCCCAAAAACATCAAATCAATAAAAATAAAAACGGAAAAAAGCATCAACATTAAAAATTTATTCCATTGCCAAATGCGATACGCCGCAAAAGCCACCATCACCGTAACTAATACCATATCGCTGTTAACCGCAATACCATACGCGTGCGTCAGCGCCGTTGTGGTTTTAAAGGTGAGTACCAACAACAATGTGCCGAGTGCTAAAATAAAATTCATTTGTGGTATGTAAATCTGGCCTTTTTTCGATTCTGAAGTTTGCACAATTGGCAACTGCGGATACAAACCGAGCAACACGGCTTGTTTGGTCAATGAAAATGTAGCTGAAATCACAGCCTGTGAAGCGATAATGGTTGCTGCAGTGGCAATAACAAGTAATGGAATGGCAAACCAACCCGGCGCCAACAGATAAAACGGATTAATAATGGCAGCAGGATGAGCTAACAAATAAGCGGATTGCCCAAAGTAATTCAATAGTAATCCAGGAAGCGCGATTAAAAACCAACCCCATCGAATGGATGCCTTACCAAAATGTCCTAGATCAGCATAGAGCGCTTCACCACCTGTCACCACAAGAAAAACACCACCTAATAAAAAATAACCACGCCAACCATTGGTATGCATAAACTCGTAGGCGTAATAAGGGTTGATGGCTTTTAACACGGCAGGATTATGATAAATTGGCGCTATCCCTAAAATGCCTAACGTCACAAACCAAATGAAAATAACAGGACCAAAAATAAATCCAATTTTAGCCGTACCACGTGATTGAAAAGAAAAAAGTAACACTAAAATCACACAAGCAACAGGCAAAATCCAGTGGGTCATGATGGGTGCGACAACCTTCAATCCCTCAACCGCACTCACGACAGAAATAGCCGGCGTTAACATGCCATCGCCCAACATCAAGCCTGCACCAAAGATACCAATTAAAAAAAACAGTTTCATGCCACGACCACCAGTCGAGCGTTTGAGCCGTGCCAATAACGCTAAAATTCCTCCCTCCCCTTCGTTATCCGCACGCAATACCACACAGAGGTATTTAATTGAAATGACCAAAATCAAAGCCCAAAAAATTAACGATAGCACGCCGAAAACATCCACTCGATTAATCGGCAAACCACCCAGCGACTCGCGTATGGCATATAAAGGGCTCGTGCCAATATCACCATACACCACACCTAAAGCAGCGAGTGAAAGTGAAAATAAACTCTGTTTTGCTAGTGCATCCGTTTTCATCACAGCGCCTTCCTTAAAAAATCAAAAGAGTAAATTAAGTCGCTATTTAATTTTTTTTCGACGAAGAAAATTTAACGACTCCACGGTTAGTGAAAAACCCATAGCGAAATAGATATACCCTCTTGGGATATGGTAGCCAAAAGCATCGGCAACCAAAACCATCCCAATCAAAATAAGAAAACTCAGTGCTAACATTCTAATACTCGGGTGTTTTTGAATGAAATAACTCAGTGGTTCGCTGGCAAAAATCATAACTAATATAGCAACGGTGATCGCACTTGCCATTAACCAAAAATAAGGCGTTAACCCAATGGCCGTTAATACACTGTCTAGGGAAAACACCACATCCAGTAAAGCGATTTGGGTGACTATCCAGGCAAAGCGATTGTTAAACGCTTTGGTTATCCTGCTTGGCGCACTCACTTCAAACTCACTGTGTATTTCTTGGGTGGCCTTGGCTAATAAAAATAATCCGCCAATAAATAAAAATAAATCACGTCCAGAAACACTCAACCCAAATACCGCAAACAAAGGCTGAGTTAATTTAGCTAACCACACGGCACAAGCCAACAACAGCAAACGTGTTATCCAGGCTAACGTTAAACCAATTCGGCGTGCTTTCTTTTGCTGATGCTGAGGCAGTTTTTGGGAAATAATGGAAATAAAAACCAAATTATCAATACCAAGAATAATTTCCAATATGGTTAAAGTTAAAAAACTGACTAATAACTCTGTCACACCCATCGTAAAATACCTTGTTTGCTTTTATCAAGCTTAATATTAACAGGAGTCCGATAGTAAGAGCGAGGACAAGCTAGGTAATTTGATAACACAAAAAATGCTAACTGTTCCCCCTGCTAAAATTGCATTAGCTTCTTCGTCAAAAATGGTCCCAACCAAATCGCTCTGCCAAAGACACGTGAGCGCCGTCTCTAAGGGTGAATGGACAAATTAAAATGACTGTGCTTAATAATTCATTAACCTTACCAGATTAATCTGATGCGCTCACTTAAAGCTATTCAGACGGAAAAATTTTACACGAGGTACTTTATGGCTATAGCACAAGACGTCATCCGAAAACACACTGAACTTAAAAATGAAATTAGAAAAAATGAAATATTTGATGGCAAATCACCCTATCACCAACAATACGTTTACCCAGGTTTTGAAGCAAACAAAAAGGGATTTTATGCTCGTGTAGTACGTAACGTTATCTCACTCCTTCCAGAAATAACTTATTTTTTATTTTTGTATCTCAGTGCACGCCAAGGAATTGAAGGATCAAGTGCCGCTCTATTTCAAAATGAATTACTCTCTTCTAGCCACGATTTCAGCACCTATCGTAACGATCATCCAGATGTTGCATTTGCAAGCGCGATCCTCGCTGGCGGCACCGCGTTTTTGGATTTTATCAATAATTTATTGTTAGTCATGGACCCTATTGTCACTATTGCACATGAAGCGCAACAAACACGACATAGTAAAACACTCTACGAAGCTTTTTATCAACAGCAACATCCAGGCGAGTTGCCAGAAAGCAACCTTCAACCAGAAGAAAAAAAAGAGAAGCCGCTAAATTTGCCAGCGCAAATTGCTGTTTGGTCTTTGTTTATTATTCCGCCTTTTCTAATTGGCGCGGGAGGAAACTTTTCTTTTCTGGCCGCACCTGCTTCAGAATCACCATCACTGCTGCAAAGTTTCGTCGCTGATATACAAACACACTCAGCTGCCAAGTGGGGAGTTAGCAGTGCCATTTTAATCTGCAGCCTTATCTATTATCACTTAGTGATGGAAAAAAACATTATTGCAGGTGCCAAAACCGTACGTGATTGGAAATTTTTTAATAAAAATAATCTCTGCGGCAGCATTGACTCTCTGGTGCAACTCGTAGCAGGCTCGGTAATACGTGGCGCTGGGTTTGCTTTCATACTCGGTTTAATTTTGCTAAGTCCCAAGTTTGCTAATTTAAGCAATGACAACAAACTGTGGAGTTATTTATTTGGTTTCACCACCGCCACACTCAGCACCTTTTTAAGTCGCGTCACGTCTTCTTCGGAAAAATACATTGGCGAGCAAGATGAGTTAGATGCCATTCAAAAAACCCCACTCCAAGTAATTACTATCACTCGTCAACTGGGTACGCTTATCCCAGCCTGTGATCAAGCTAAAAATTACTTAGCATTAGCACGTGAACGCATTAACACGGGTGAAGCAAGCTTTACGCAACGCAATTGGCATATTGTGGTAGCGAGCACCTATGCTGTTGCTTTTGGTGTAATGCTAGCGTTAGAACTGGATGCACGAGTTGCGGCACTCGGCAAAGGACCAAGTGATCATTTTAGTTATGGCAATATGTTGGGTATTGTCACCGGTGTGGTGTTACTTATCGCTAAAAGTTGCCAAGGTAAAAAGTCCTACGAAACGCGTCTGGCGCGCGCGATTTATCATGAACATCAGTACTTTTCATTGTTACAGCAGTGCGAAACTCAATTTCCATCTATTAATGATGCTGAAAATCCACAACAACTTAATAAAGAAAAATGCGATGCGTACGATGTATTACGCCAACAATGCGAACACCATCGCAACTTAGCGCTAACACTGGGTTCAACACGTGTAGAAGCGGCACACTCATCTGCTGCTGCCGTTGTTATTAATAGTGCCGCTATCGCAGCTCGCTATTGTGCCAGCGTATTATTTGGCACCAGTTTTTTAACCACACTTATTCCCGGTTTACAACCAAACGCCGCTGCCGCATTTATGCTGGCCTTTGCGCTGGAATCCGCGCTCAGTGGTTTGTTATTTAATGCGCCTAAAACCCTCGAGGGCATGCAGTTTACCGCCAAGAAGTTTAAATCAATTTTTGCCAACTGCTGTGATACAGCGCCGACGTTTGGACAAACAAGCAGTGGATATCGACGCTTGTAAGTGATTGACCAAAATTTACTCCCGTGTTGCGGTTGCCAGACAGTTGCTTTATAAAGACAGCAACGGCGGAGTGAAATATGCAATGCAAACGCACTGGTTTTAGCATCATGGAATTAATGATTGTCGTTGCCATTATTGGCATTTTGGTGATGATCGCTATTCCGTCTTATCACATTTACACCAAACGCGCGCACTACACCGAAGTGGTGCACGCGGCCGCCACTTATAAATTAGGTGTGGACGAATGTTTTCAAATCACCGGTGATTTAAACAGTTGCCGCGCCGGACAAAATGGCGTGCCAACAAACGTCACATACGGCAACAATAAAACGCTGATCAAAAGCATTCAGGTCGCAGCAAGTGGCAAAATAACTATTACGCCGAATAATAAATATGGCATCACCAATCAAGACAATTATATTTTAACTCCGGCAATCGAACAAAATCGTCTGGTATGGCATACCAGCGGTAAAGCCGTAAGCGAAGGTTTCGCCAGTTAACGTGATGAACATTAGCCATCAACCTCTAGCGCAAGCATTACTGGCAGCGAATTTATTTTCACAACGTGAATTAACACGTCTAAGCGAAAAAGCGCTGCGCTTAAAACAACGCTTTATGGTGCAAATAATAGAAGATACCAACATCCGTGATGACGTCATTGCGAAAGCCTGCGCCACTTATTATCAAAAACCATGTCACAGCCACATTACACCTTTGGATGAACAAGCTCATTGCGATGACTTCAGCTTATTGCACACAGCCAATGACACTGCCGCTATAGCTGATCCTTATTATTTACTGCATTCGCCGGCTAACCACATTGTGCATTGGCAGTTTATTCCCTATGGCGAACTGATGCAGCACGCTAATCGATTTAATCAGCAACGCAGTTACGCTGAACCTAACAACATTCAATTATTAACTCAACAATTGTTAGAAGACGCCATTCAACAACAGGCTTCGGATATTCACATTGAGCCACACGCCACTCAAACACGAATCCGGTTTCGCTTGGACGGTTTACTGCAACACCAACATTACTTCGCCAAAAAAAACGAAGCCACTTTATGCAGCCATTTAAAAGTGTTGGCTAATTTAGACATCGCCGAAAAGCGATTGCCACAAGATGGGCGCTTTAAATTTTATACCCGTGCGGGCTATGCTAAAGATTGTCGCATGAGTGTGTGCCCGGGTATTTTTGGTGAAAAAATTGTGATTCGGATTTTACACGCGCCTAAAAATTTACTGCATGTGGCGCAGCTGGGTTTTAGTCCGAAACAGCAACAACAATTTGAAACCCACATTAACAAAGCGCACGGTATGATTTTGGTGACTGGTCCCACTGGCTCTGGAAAAACCATCACCCTTTATACTGCACTTAACGCTTTAAACAGCGAGCACAAAAACATTGCCAGTGTGGAAGATCCCATTGAAATCAATTTAAACGGCATCCATCAAGTGAATATTCAACCTAAAGCTGGCTTGCATTTTGCGAATGTGTTGCGTTCATTTTTACGCCAAGACCCAGATATTTTAATGGTAGGCGAAATTCGTGACAATGAAACCGCTGAGGTTGCTCTGCGCGCTGCGCAAACCGGTCACTTAGTTTTAGCCACGCTTCACACCAACAGCGCT
>JBGTHB010000080.1:0-9682 GCA_041746415.1 Coxiellaceae bacterium
CTAACATGGCTGCTACTTCAGTATAAGTTAAACGCGCTTGCGAATGAATAACCGCATTGCAAAAACGAAAACTTTGGATTTCACCATCATTATTAATATTCATTATGCAAGCCAATGTTAAGCGATCACACTTAGGACGTAGCGAACATAAATTATTAGACAATGTTTCCGGTAACATCGGAATCACCCGCGCCGGAAAATAAACCGAATTACCACGCAACTCTGCTTCTTGATCAAGTGCGTTACCCGGTGTGACATAGGATGAAACATCTGCAATGGCTACATATAATGTATAACCAGCACCTTTTTGATGCTCACAATACACGGCATCGTCAAAATCTTTAGCGTCTTCACCATCAATAGTGACAAACGGTAATTTACGCAAATCATCAAGATCTTGTAATGCCGCTTCGGGCACGGTCGCTGGAAATTGTTGTGCTGCTTGGATAACGGCTTGCGGCCATTTGAATGGTAAATTGTAGGAACGGACAGCCAACTCCACTTCCATGCCTGGTGTCATTTGATCACCCAATACATCAATAATTCTGCCCATCGCTTGACGACGTTTAGTAGGTTGCTCAATAATCTCAACCACGACAAAGTCACCTGGTTTAGCTTGCCCAATTGAATTTGTCTCAATTAATACATCTTGATTAATGGCTTTATTATTAGGATCAACAAAAAACGACCCTCGCTCTTGATGCAATCGTCCCACAATCTGTTGCGTATTACGTTCTAATACCTCAATGATTCGCCCTTCCGGTCGTGAACGTTTAGAGGGCATAATAACGGCCAAAACTAAATCGTCATTAAAAACTTGCTGCATCTCATGGGCAGGAATAAACAAATCATTGCCCTGCTCATTCAACACGTAACCACTGCCATCGCGATTACTTTGCACGCGTCCTTTTACTACGTCCATTTGCGAGACCAAAGCGTATTTATCCCGTCGATTACGAATAAGCTGACCATCGCGCAACATCGCTTTTAAGCGTCGACTTAAACCTTCATGCTCTTCCGGTGAATTTAATTCAAATGCTGCATACATTTGCTGCACCGATGCTGGCTTACCTTCGTCAGTTAAATAACGAATAATGTGCTCGCGGCTTGGCACCGGATGTTCATATTGCGATTCTTCGCGTTGAAAATTCGGATCTTGATTTTTATGGTAACGTTTATCTGGCACGTCATTCCTTTTTGGGGTAGTTTCCAATATGATATTATAGTAATCAAAAGGAGAGGTTGATGAAAGAGATATGCAAAGGAACAATGATATTGGTAACGCTTTGCGGCCTCGTGGCTTGCACCAAGCCAGAAACACAACCTAGCACAAGTTATAGTGTCTGTCGACAACTGAGCCATGAAATCCATGCTTCGCCGCGATTTTACGATTCCAACAAGCCACAAAACAGCCATGGCTATCATGCGCGCTTAATTCGAGAATACGAACACTACGATTGTGGCGCTCGCAAAAGCGACACCGAATAATAATCTACTGCTCTTCAGCTTGTTTTAGTGGCTGGTGTTTTTTAGCGATAAAAGTATACATGGTTGGGACCACAAACAACGTAAACAACGTACCCACAATCATACCACTAGCAATAACCAAGCCAATATCAAAACGACTGACGGCACCCGCACCGGATGACAAAATTAACGGCAACACACCTAATACCATAGAGGCTGTCGTCATTAACACAGGCCGTAAGCGAATTGTTGCCGCTTTAACAATTGCCTCACGTACCGATAAACCTTCTTCTGCTTGCAACTGATTGGCAAACTCCACCATTAAAATACCGTGTTTACTGATTAAGCCAATTAACGTAATTAAACCAATTTGCGTATAAATATTGATGCTGGCTAAACCTAAATTCAAAGGTATTAACGCTCCACAAATTGATAACGGCACACTGATTAAAACCACCAACGGATCACGAAAACTTTCAAATTGAGCAGCCAATACGAGATAAATTACCACAATAGATAAAAAGAAGGTGTATATAAGCGCCATTCCTTCTTGCATGTATTGCCGTGATTGTCCCGCGTAATCGTATGAAATACCTTTAGGTAAAATTTTATTGGCTTGTTCACTTAAAAAAGCCAAGCCTTGTCCCATCGTTTTACCCGGCATCATCACCCCTTCAATGGTGGTTGAATTAAGCTGATTAAAATGCGTGAGCGAATTAGGCTGTGATACTACTTTGGCACTAATAACGGTGGTAATGGGCACCTCTGTTTGGTCTTTTCCAACAGGCATATAGATACTGCTCAATTGTTGTGGCGTCATACGATACCTCTGCTTTAACTCAGGAATGACCTGATAGCTTTTACCGTACATCGAAAAACGATTAATATAATTGCCGCCCAAGCTAGTTGCTAAAGCAACGCTAATGTCTTGCATGTTCAAACCTAAATCTGCTGCTTTCGCACGATTAATATTAATATCTAATTCAGGCTTGTTAAATTTAAGTGTGTTATCCACAAATAAAAACATACCGCTATGCTGAGCGGCATTTAATAATTTCTGCGAAGCCACATACAGCTGATTAAACGGTAAAATGGTACTAACCACAAACTGGATTGGCACGCCTTTACCGCCGCCTGGTAAAGGAGCACGTGGAAAAGCCACTGTTTGTAAGCCGGCTACGTTACGCATTTTTTGTTGCAACAGCGGTAAGATTTCGTTTTGCGTTTGCTGGCGCTGATCCCATGGTTTTAAAATCATGGCTGAAAAAAACGATGCCGGATCACCAGCGCCATTAACAATAAATGTATCTTCTTTTGCTGGAAAATCATTGTAAATTTTATTAAATAAATTTGTATAGGCTTCGGTGTAATTAATATTGGCATATTGCGGCGCGTTGCCACCCGCAAAAATCGCGCCCTGATCTTCAATCGGAGCTAACTCAGAATGCGTATTCATAAACAAATAAACGCAACTGCATAACACCACAACCGCTAACGTTACAATAGTTGAGCGCACATTTAAAACTGCTGTGAGTTTGCCTGAATACCAATTTTTTAATTTATCCGAGGTATGATCAATGTATTTAACGAAACGATTATCTTTCGTGCCGGGTTCCAATAATTTTGAACACATCATTGGAGAAAGTGTTAATGCAATAATACCAGAAATAATCACAGCCCCAGCCAAACTAAAAGCAAACTCAGTGAAAAGCGCTCCTGTTAAGCCTTGCATAAAACCAATTGGCGCATACACTGCCGCTAAAGTTATGGTCATACTAATAACGGCTGTGGCGATTTCACGTGCCCCTTTTATCGAGGCACTAAATGGTGTCATTCCCTCTTCAATGTGGCGGTGAATATTTTCCACCACCACAATGGCGTCATCCACCACCATGCCAATAGCCAACACCATGGCTAATAAAGTTAACAAATTTATGGAATACCCCATCAGCAACATAAAAAAGCACATGCCAACTAACGATAAGGGAATCGTAATGACGGGTATAATCACACTGCGCAATGAGCCCAGCGACAAAAAAATCACCATAATCACAATAGCTGTTGCTTCAAATATCGTGCGTACCACTTCATTTATAGATGAGCGAATGTACTCTGTGGCGTCATAAACTACTTTTGATTTTAATGCGGGCGGATACACTTTCATTAAGTTGGGCAGCGCTTTGCGCACTCCATCAATGACAGAAAGTGGATTAGCAGTCGGTGCTGCGGCAATGCCAACAAATATCGCTTTTTTACCATTGAAATAAACTGAGGAGTCGTAATCTTCTGCACCTAACTCAACTTTTGCCACATCACGTAAATGAATTAGCGTGCCGTTAACTGACTTGACCACCAAATTTTGAAACGTGGCGACGTCTTCTGCATCTGTTTTGGCATTTAACGCTACTTCAATATAATCGCCTTTAATCCCGCCTGCAGCAGATTGAAAATTGTTCGCCATCAGTGCGTTATTCACTTCTTGTGCGCTTACGCCTAACGCTGCCATACGTTTTGGATTTAACCAAATACGCATAGCAAAAACTTTGTCACCCAATAATTCCGCTTGCGCTACACCGTCAACGGTTTCCAACTTTGGCTGCACCACGCGTGAAATGTAATCGGTAATTTGTTCTGGTGTCATGGTGTCGCTATTAAAACCAATGTACATTAAATCAGTTTGTTCTCCGGTTTGCTTTGTGATAACCGGCTGTTGTGCTTGCTTAGGTAAATCATCTTCCACTGCGGAGACTTTACTCATGATGTCAGTAAATGCCGTATTGGGATCAAAACCCAAGCGCACATAGACTGTAATAGTGCTCGCGCCTTGCGTGCTGGTCGACGTGACGTAATCAATTCCTTCAGCGCTTGCTATAGATTGCTCGATGCGAGAAGTGATGAACCCCTCCATTAACTGTGCTGATGCACCAGGGTAGGCTGTTTGAATGGTAATGACGGCGTTAGTTAATTCTGGAAATTGTCGCACTTGCATACTGTCTAAAGCACGCAAGCCTAAAATAAATATCAGCAGACTGATGACCATGGCCAGCACTGGCCGACAAATAAAAATATCGGTAAAACGCTTCATGCGCCACCATCCAATTCACTTTTTTCGATTTGATTGAGCTGTACTTCATTGTTAATAATGGCCAAGGTGCCATTTTCTAATTTTAATTGCCCCGAATCAACAACGACATCACCAGCGCTAATGCCCTTCTTAATAATAATATTATTGTCCACAGAATCACCTACCGTAACATTTTTTTCTGTCACAGAATAAATCTTTTCACCGCTGGTTTTATCTTTCTTAGCAGTTGGTTTTAATACATAAACCACATCACCATACAGTGAAAATGACACAGCTGTTTGTGGCACCATAACGGCATTTTTTTGTTGCGGTAAATACACGTCGGTATTAACAAAAATGCCCGGATAAAGTTTGGCAGCAGGATTTGGAAGCGTTGCTTGCACTTCAATATTACGTGTTTGTTCAGTTACTTGTGCATTAATCGCTGTGATTTTGCCGTAAAATTTTTGCCCCGGGTAAAGATCAGATTCTACTGCCACCTTTTGACCGAGATGCAATTGCGGTAAATGCTGCTGCGGTAAATTAAAATTAACATACACTGGATCAATTTGTTGTAATGTAACAATGGCATCGCCGGGATTTAAAAACTGCCCAAGGTTGACTTGACGAATGCCCAGTTTGCCGGTAAATGGTGCTTTAATGTTTTTCTTTTCGATGGTTACTTTATCTTTATCCACTATAGCCTGCGTTTGCTGCAGAATAGAGAGTGCTTGATCATAGTCACTCACAGCTATGGCGCCTGTTTGATATAGTTTTTTCTTACGCTCAAAATCCATCTTATCTAGATTTAGCTTTGCAACATTATTTTTTAAATCCTGCTCATCTAAATCTGTGTCCAATTGAATAAGCGGCTGCCCCTGCTTAACCGTTTCTCCTGATACAAAATTAATTTGCTCCACAATACCTGATAATTCTGGTGTAACCGTGACGCCATTGATAGCCACGACAGAACCCACAGAACTAATGCGTGGTTGATAATTCATGTTTTTTGCGCTGCTACTGGAAATAACTACAGGTGCCGGTATGAAGTTTTTTTCAAATTGACTGATAAAGTGCGCACGAATGAGGTTAAAGGCAATCAAACCACCAAATACGAGCAACAACACAACAAAAAAAATTGTCTTTTTTATGGCGGTGGACATCATCACATCCTTGTTCACATATGATTTACTTATGATAACATGCAGCTCTTGAGCAACCTAGTCAGCTGTCCTGGTAGCTCAGCTGGATAGAGCAATCCCCTCCTAAGGGATAGGTCGCAGGTTCAACTCCTGCCCAGGACGCCATCTAACTATACATTTAAAATTAATATCATTAACATAACGAGCATTATTATTTTCCAACGGGAGTTAAAAATGAGTTCAAATTTTCGTGTCGAAACCGACAGCATGGGTGAAGTTAAAGTTCCAGTTGATCATTATGGTGGCGCGCAAACGCATCGTTCATTGCATAATTTTGCCATTGGTCGCGAAACCATGCCACCTGAACTCATTCGCGCATTTGGCATTTTAAAAAAAGCAGCCGCTATTACCAATGAAAAATTAGGCAAACTGACCAAAGAAAAAGCCAAGCTCATTACTCAAGCTGCAGATGAAGTGATCGCGGGTAAACTCAACTCACATTTTCCATTAAAAATTTGGCAAACTGGCAGCGGTACCCAAACGAATATGAATGCCAATGAGGTGATATCGAATCGTGCTATTGAAATCGCTGGTGGCGAACTGGGTTCTAAAAAACCAATTCACCCGAACGATGACGTCAACATGTCACAATCATCGAATGACACCTTTCCCACCGCAATGCATATTGCTGCGGCTGAAATGTTAATTCATCAATTATTACCTGCGGTAAAAAAATTACGTGAGGTGCTAAAACAAAAATCGGATTCCTTCAAAGATATTATCAAAATTGGTCGCACCCATTTACAAGATGCCGTACCGCTCACCTTGGGTCAGGAATTTTCAGGTTATGTCGCTCAATTAGCTATGGCAATTCATGCTATTGAAATTAACATGCCGCAATTATATCGCTTAGCCATCGGCGGCACCGCTGTTGGTACTGGTTTAAATACCCACCCAAAATTTGCGGTGATGGTGGCTGATGAAATTGCCAAACTGACTGGCATTGATTTTGTTTCAGCTCAAAACAAATTCGCTGCCATCGCCGCGCACGATGAAATTGTATTAATCAGCGGTTGCTTAAAAACGCTTGCTTGTGCATTAATGAAAATTGCTAATGACGTGCGCTGGTTAGCTTCAGGACCACGTTGCGGCATTGGCGAATTAATTATTCCTGAAAATGAACCGGGTTCATCCATCATGCCCGGCAAAGTTAACCCAACACAATGCGAAGCGATGACCATGATATGCGTGCAAGTGATGGGAAACGATAACACCATTGCCATTGCTGGTAGTCAAGGCAACTTTGAATTAAATGTTTACAAACCCGTAATGATTTACAATTTATTGCAATCCATTTATTTATTAGCTGACAGCTGCCACTCATTTACCGACCATTGCGCTATTGGCATCGAACCTAACAGAAAAAAAATTGAGGAGCACTTACAACAATCACTGATGTTAGTTACGGCACTCAACCAAGTCATTGGTTATGACAAAGCCTCACAGATTGCTAAAAAAGCGTATAAAGACGGCACTTCTTTAAAAGAAGCGTGCTTAGCATTAGAGTTTTTAAATGCTGCCGAATTTGATAAAGCAATTGACCCAAGTAAGATGGTTTAGTTATGCGAATCAATGCTGACCCAGGAACACCAGAACAATACAGTCAAGTTGGTACTTCGATTCGTGCTACAGGTTATGAATTCATTACGTTATCCACTGCAAAGTTAACTCCACCTTGCGTTGATGTGGGTTGTGGCGAGGGTGAATTGACCAATGAAATTGCCAAACATTTTGGTATAGAAATAACAGGCATAGATAATTCAACTGCTCGCATCCAGTATGCACAACAACACTTTTCAGATGGGAAGTTTCAGATAGGCAATGCGACTGAACTTAATAAAACATTTGCTGCAGGTACTTTTAATACCCTTGTTTCATTTAGCGCCATTCATCATATTCCTGAAAAATTAATGCAACAAACATTTAACGCGTTTTATCACGTGCTCGGAGAAAATGGCGTAGCGTTTA
Source organism: Coxiellaceae bacterium (assembly GCA_041746415.1). Classification (GTDB taxonomy): domain Bacteria; phylum Pseudomonadota; class Gammaproteobacteria; order Coxiellales; family Coxiellaceae; genus JBGTHB01. Next base: position 7,702 of record JBGTHB010000080.1, read on the forward strand.
TTAGCACTTTTGGCAAAGAGACCGAACTGCACGCGGCAATTGATGCCGTCGCCAGCAGCGAAAAATGGTGTCCACGCTTAAACAGATTAAAAATGAGTGATGCCAGAACCTATAAGCCACCATCATACTATCATTCTAAGGCATTAAATGCGGGTTTTAGTGCTGTAGTTACAGCCGAAAAAACAATTTACGATAGCCCCAAAAGTTTTGAGGAATTCAAAGAATTTCTCAGTGCGTTTTTACCCCACTTAGCAATATTAAAAGAAAAAAATGCAGATGAGACGGAGCTTAATAATTTAAAATTAGACATCGCTACTCTGTATTTCGCCATAATGGGTAAAAAGGAAGATGAAACGGTAACTGTAAAACATCATTTGAATGGCATGATGTTGTTTAAATCCGCACAAGCACTTCGAAAATATTGCCCAGCACTACCAAGAGCCAAACTTTAAGCGCCACTTTGGCTAAGCTCTTTTTCCGCAAACACCAACCATTCTTTCGCTTGACTATTATTTGGTTCTAAGTTTAATGCTTCTTTGAAATACTCAATCGATTCTGCTAACGATTTATTGTAGTAGTGACACAAACCAAGATTATAAAGTAAGCCATATTTTTTACCGAAATATTGCGCGGATTGATTGTAATAACGGATTGCTTCGTCATAACGCTGGATGGTGTGGAAGAAAAAGGCGATGTCAAATAACGTATCGTGCACTTCAGGCATGTAATAAAAATTCTGCGCAATACGATGCATATGCTGCGCCAAATACTCAACGGTAGATCTATCTGCCTGCAGCACAGCACTGGTGATACGGCGAATTAATTTTTTAAAGATATGCGGGTCCCAATCCGAAAATTGCAAATGTGCTGCTAAAGTCGCTATAGTGCACTCTTCATATGTATCACTAATGCGTCGATGCAAAATAAAATAATCTGCCGGGCTCATGCCTTGAACACAGTCTGCTGCGGCCACTCTTAAATTTGGCAAATCAACTAACGACATGTTGCTCACTGCCATCATACTACTTAAACCTTTACGCTCAGACTGCATAACCACATTACCGTTACACAATTTATAATATTCACCTATGGCATGCATATTAACCATAATCGAAAAACTACCATGAAAAGCAATCCCAGGAAATTGGTTATAATCCAACTGATTTAGGGTGGTGTAGCCTTTGTCCGATGAAAGCAACAGCGTTTTGCCGTTTGCAAAGCGCATCAAATAATCCAGTGCTTTAATTCCTGCTGAAGGAATCGTGACATAGGTATCAGTAAGTTTAGTTTGATAACTTGAAACGACTTGATTAAGTTTTTCATTCTGAAAATAACTTTCAGGCATATCATCTAACTGATGCGAAACATCAATGCCATCCATTGTGGTTAAGACGTCATCCACAAAATCATTCTCAGGCGCTGTCATACTCACTAGACACGCTGTCAATTTATTTTTTTGTACTTGGAAACAATCACTGGAGACAGTGTCGAAAATATAATTTGCCAGAATCGTTAGCGGATTTTTCACACTGTCGGGTTGCAAAATCTCACCTGAATGGACACAGCGTAAAGGCTGTTCCTGTTCCATATTATATAAAGCAAAATCGAGCATGCCGTTTAAAACAAATGGTTGTAACTGGGGTTGTTGTTGCCAAAAATCAACATTACTTTGAGTGAAGTCGGTCATGATATAGCGTAGTTGAATATTGGCTAAACCTAACTCGGTTTGCAGCTCAGCTAGTTTTTTTAAAACATAGTAACTAAAGCGCCCGGCACCCGTGCCTAATTCCACAATATAAAATGGCTGAGAAATGGATTCAGGATGTTGTGTAACCCAGTCACGCACAAAAGCAATCACCATTTTGGCATAACATTTGGCGATATAAGGATTAGAGGTGACGTAAAATGGCACTTGATGCGCCCAAGCTTTTATGCCTTCTTGATCAAAGTAATCGCGTTGAAATTGCCACAGTTTGGATTG
>JBGTHB010000081.1:0-6625 GCA_041746415.1 Coxiellaceae bacterium
ATAGCAAAAAAATCACTATGGCTGCGCTGCGCTGAATTTCCCAAACTCAAAACGTATGCTAAATACACACCACCACCTACACCCGATGAGCCAGACTCTTTCATAGCTAACTTGGTAATTAATACCACGCCTCGACTTGGCAATGCGCCGTCACACAAGCCACAAGTAGTTATTAATCACCAACTCCATTCTTACGGCCACCTGCATTCAGCTGAAAATCCAACACGCTTAACTCAAATACATGCACTGTTAGTAGCGCTTGAACAAAAAAGGCTAATTGAACTTACTCGTGTCACCAGTGGTGGTGATTTTGCTATAACCAATCCAGTTAAGCTAAACACAGTCAGCATGCAACATGAAACGTACCTCCAAGAAATTGCGGCTTTATCACAAGAGTTAGGCGTTTCACTACCCGTAGACGAAACAGCTGATACCTGGGTTGATCCTTTCATCATGGCCGCACGCCAAGATAATCACGCAGCAGTGCACTGTGCATTTGAAACGATTTTTCCAGAAGATGATGAACGGCCCATTCGCCCTGCTACTTTTATTGCTATTGCCCCACCTGCTCATCACGCGTGCACAGAAGAATCACACGGCTATTGTTTGGATAATCATACGTTTGAATTATTCAAAAAAATCATGGATGAAGTTCTTAAATCCAACGAACAAGTGTTAATAGTGGATTGTGATTTTCACGATGGCGATGGCACCCGCAACATGTTGCGCCAGTATTTACAACAGCAGATTAATGCAGGCAAGCTGAGTATTGTATCGCGCATACGTTTTATTAATTTTTTTGCTTACGGTGAATTCCCTCACAATGAAGAGAATCCTGGACCAGCAGTTGAAAGCGATTTCCCCGGGGTATTTATAAATATCCCTTACAATAAAACAACTACTGGTGATAATGAATTTAAAAATCTTATTGATCACGCCATAGCGGGGTTAAAGAGCGAGCGTTTTTTTCCTGATCATACTGTGGTTTCAGCTGGTTTTGATGCACACCAAGATGACTACCCCAATGGTAGACTCACCGAAATAAGTTATGGTTATTTAGCAAAACGATTAATTGAACTTATCCCACCTTACAAGATCCATGCAAGTTTTACTGCAATTTTAGAGGGCGGTTACGATGCCTGGGCAAACGCCAAATGCTTAGCAATGTGGTTACATGAAATGGCTTTTTTTTGTAACCCGCGTTATGAATCCAGCCCCATATTTTTTCCACCAACGACCATGCCTCAAGAATCCAAATTAGCACCACAAGCCCCGGCACGTCTCTCACAACACGTTGCAAACCTAAAACGTAAAATGCCTGTCACTACTCCAGAGCCTACATCCGACATATCCACTCCGCCCATTGAATTCAAAAATGATGATGATATCAAGATGGCAACTGGTGATACCAGGGCGACCAGCTCTAATATGGAAAGCAAACCACCAACACCAACTGCTAAAAAAACCCGATTGGCAGGCCATCCTGCCGGGCTTTTTCCTATAGAAAATCAAAAAATCTATATATCCATACCACCTAAGAGTGAGTGCAGCTTTACATTAAAAGAATTGAATAATAACGAAAATCACTTTTTGTTCACGCCATTTTGTGCCACTGGACTTAAATGTACCGTAGTGGTTATCACCACCTCTATAGGTAAATGTTACATAGCGAACATTCCCCTACTTGCGCAAACTAACATAATAGATGAGGCGCTGGAAAATAACATTCATTTACAAAGTGGGTCTACTATTGCCACTCATGTGTACATTTTAACTAGTCTGCAAAATACACCAGCTATGTTAGGACACGGCAGAAAATTTAAACCATCTCCTAATCACAATCACTATAACAACATTGTTTTTATTGTTACTCCCACAGATGGCTACGATTTTCTCACAGTCAGTGGAACAGGGGTAGTAACCTTGCTCAAGAGCCAAGACATGCCTGTCGTATTACCTCTAGCAGCTAAAAATATCAAATACGTTGAGTCAACAACAGCACCAGGCCACGCATCACTTGATCAAAGCACTTTGCCACCCCTCCACACTGCTGCCCCATCAATAACTTATAAAGCGCTGCTATCAAACTATGACAATCGGGCCAGGAAAATAATACGTGCTTATTTCGTCCCAACTTCATCAGCATCAGCCATGGAACTTTGCTAGCAATCCTTTAGCGCAGACAAAAAAAACCCGGAACAAGTCCGGGTCTCTTCGAAGAAATAAAGAGTTATTTCTTACGAGGACGTCCACGACGTTTAGCAGACGAAGTCTTTGCTTTAGAAGACTTACGACGGCTTACTTTACGACGCTTTGACGCTGTAGTTTTTGTTTTACGGCGTTTACTTGCAGTACGTTTAGTTTTACGACGTATTTTTTTCACTTTTTTCACTGTAGCTTTTTTTGCTTTTTTGAGAGCCTTTTGAGCTTTCTTTAAAGCAGCTTTCGCTTTAGTTACTTTCTTTTTCGCCGCTGACACAACTGAAGAGTTTGAGCTCTTAGTCGATTTACGACGTGTTTTTCTTTTAGCTGCCATTGCTGTCTCCTTTTTCCTTATTACAGTTGGCATTAAAAAGTATAGCAAACAATTGCCAAAATACAAAATTTTGTGCAATTAAATCATAGGCCTTTACTAAAAAAGCAGTTGCAGCAAATTGGTTATTGCGCTTTTGATTTTATTTTTGGATAAATAAATTCGATTTTTTAAATGGTGCCTCGCAACGACAGTGGTGGCATGGCCTGCAGCTGCGCATCTATTTATTCGCAATTTTCGATAGCGCCGATGTAACGTGATGACCACGCACTTAAAACACGCGCGACATAAATGGCATCGGCTTTATTTGTCAAAAGATGGTTGGCCTTATCCAACGAAATGAAGCTTTTGGGGTGTTTTGCCGCCTCATAAATTCGGCGCGCCTCACCAATATTAACTACGGCATCGACCGGACTGTGAAAAATCAGCAGTGATTTTTTGAAATTAGCCACCGTTTTTAACACCTCGCTATTTTCCACATCATCAATAAATTGCTTTTTAATCGTAAATGGCCGCCCTCCGAGCTGTACCTCCACTTCGCCTTTTTGCTTAATCTCTTCAACGCGATCCGCAAAATGATGCACGATATGCGCCGGTGTCGAGGGCGCACCGATCGTGGCTACCGCTACTGCAGAAGGGATTTTTGCAGCAGCAGCTAAAATTGCCGTACCGCCTAAACTGTGCCCGATTAATAATTTGGGCGCGGCATACTGTGTGCTGAGGTATTCTGCCGCCGCAAGAATATCACCGACATTACTGGTGAAATTGGTTTCGCTAAAATCACCCGCACTTTTACCTAAGCCCGTAAAGTCAAAACGCAACACCGCGATACGCTGATCTGTTAATGCTTTCGCAATTCGCGCTTCGGCAATCAATTCTTTTGAGGTCGCAAAGCAATGCGCTAATAATGCGTATGCCAATGGTGGTTCAACTGGTAAATCAAGTTTAGCGTCGAGCGTAATGCCATTGGCATTTTTGAATTGCAGTGATTGGATTTGATCGGCCACAGTCACATTCCTTGTTTTTGTCTGTGTTTACTATGGCAAATTTATTGTGGTTTAGCCAGTTTGAGGGTTAGCAGTAGGACTACTTAAAACTTGTTCAAAATATCATTTACCTTCTCTGAGCGCTCCCGCTCTTCCTGTTCTTTACGACTTTTTAGATATTCTTCACATGCTTTCATGTTAATTGGAAATTGGTTAAGCGACTCTCGATAATTGTCTCTTTCACTCCATAATGTAATCAAATCCTTATAACTAATTAAATTTTTTGCATTACAAAAATTATCCCACCCTTCAATTAACAACCCAACATTAACCTTAGACTTGGGAGACAGGATTGCTGTGTGAAGCAACTTGAAATAAATTAAACAATAAAAACCATACAAATAACTGTCTTTATCAGAATTGATTTTCGCTGGATGCGGTATGCTTTTTTGTGTTAATTCTGTTGTTACTCGTGATGCTAAATTTTCAAAATCTATCGCCATAGGTGATTTAAGCTTTTTGTTTTCAGCCAGGGCGTTCACAATCACACTTATATCCTGCTTCACTAAGTTAACAATATTGCTCGGAAGAGGTGGAAATAACCCGGAGGGTGAAACACCACTACTTACCGCAGAGTGCGGTGAAGCACTATCAGAAGCCATTACAGGTGAGCCTCTTTCTGTAGTTGCAGCAATAGAAGCAGCCGAAGGCGATTTTTTTCTCTGCTGCTTTACTGCTTTAAAAAATGCAGACGTTTGATACACAATCATCCGCGCACTCTACCCTGATTTTATTAATCGAACATTAAAAACCTATGCCTTGCACCCTGAAGGCTTTGCACAGGACAAGAATTGCAATGGATTGCCGCGCTCGTACCTCGCTCGCCATTCCTTTTTTTTGTCATCACAAGTGGGCGCAATTCTTTTTTCCGTCATCACGAGCGAGTCATCGAGCGTCGTGATCCATGTACAAGTGCCATTAAAAAACATCGGTATATGGATAGCGACGCTCGTACCTCGCTCGCCATGACTCACCTTTCATTTGTGCTAATGCGAAATTAAAAACACTAGCCGCAACATAGTTGATCTACACAAACTACCACAAGGAGAAACGCAGCATAAGCCGCCAGTTTGAAAAAATTGTCCTGTGCAAAGCCCTGAAGGACGCTAGTACCGGCACGAAGGGAAGCTTGCCTTTAAAAGGCAATTTCCGTATAGTTGGGCGCTTTCATATTAAGGTTATGAGGATTAAGCCATGCAAACCGATATTCATCCAAACTACCGCACTATAGCGGTGCAATGCAGCTGCGGCAACAAATTCAAAGTAGGCTCAACATACGATAAAGAAAGCTTACACCTTGAAATTTGTTCCGCGTGCCATCCCTTCTATACTGGCAAACAAAAATTGATGGACACAGCGGGACGCGTTGATCGTTTCAAAAAGAAATACGCACGTCGTGGCGGCAAAGCCGAAACTGACAAATAATCAAGTTGATAATGTCATAGCGGCTTGTTGGTTAAGCGCTTGCGTTACCACTTTCACGCCTTTATGTTGGGCGCCGGCGTTTTCGGATAAATAACGACGCCATAAGCGCCCCCCTGCTTCACCGTGAAATAAACCAATTAATGGTCGGATCAAATGCCGTAATGGCACGCCTTGGGACAATTGCGCCTGCATATAAGGCAAATAGCTTTCCACCACCGCTGCTGTCGCCACTGGCTGCCCGCCGACTAAGGTGGCTAACAGCATTGGTGTAGCATAAGCCGCTCGACCGATCATAACGCCATCCACATGCTGCAAATGTTGCGTCACAGCAGCGGCTGTTTTAATGCCACCATTAATAATGATTTCAAGTTGTGGAAAATCGCGTTTTAGTTGATACACCACCTCGTAATGCAAAGGTGGAATTTCACGATTTTCACGGGGCGATAAACCTTTTAACCACGCTTTGCGTGCGTGCACACTAAAGCTGTTACAGCCAGCTTGTTTGACTGTCTCAACAAAACCACACAATAATTCATAGCTGTCTTGATCATCCACACCAATGCGTGTTTTGACGGTAATAGGCAGCTTTACGACGTTGCTCATCGCAGCGACACACTCTGCCACTAACTGTGGTTCTTTCATCAAGCACGCCCCAAATCGCCCCGCCTGTACCCGATCACTTGGACAGCCGACATTTAAATTAATTTCGTCATAACCAAATTGTTCGCCGACTTTTGCAGCAAGCGTAAGTTGCGCAATATCACTGCCACCTAACTGCAAAGCAAGCGGTGTTTCAGTGTTATTAAAGCTGAGTAAGCGTTGACGATCACCATGCACAATTGCCGCCGCCGTAACCATCTCACTGTAAAGCAAAATAGTAGGATGGATTAAGCGCGCCAAATAGCGAAAATGGCGATCGGTGCAATCCATCATGGGAGCAACGGATAATTGTCGATTAAGAGGAGTTGGCATTAGTCTTCGCGTTCGTGCAGCTTATTCATGGCCGCATCATTGCGCTGGCTGGCGATACCGTCCAAATATCGCTGATCAATCTGACCCGCAATATAATCACCAGTAAATATGGAATCTTCAAAACGCGTTATCGCTTTATGACCAGGCAAAATAGCCGCATTAATGGCTTTCACCACCGCAGTTAAATCCTGAAAAATAACGCCGTCAGCACCAATTATTTGCGTAATTTCGGCGTCACTGCGGTCGTGCGCGACCAATTCATTTACCGTTGGCATATCTATGCCATATACATTTGGGTAGCGCACCTGTGGTGCCGCTGAAGCAAAAAATACTTTTTTAGCCCCAGCGTCACGCGCCATTTGAATAATTTCTTTTGACGTTGTGCCACGTACAATTGAATCATCAACCAGCAACACATTTTTGCCGTCGAATTCTTGTTTAATAGCATTTAATTTTAAGCGCACTGAATTACGGCGATTGGCCTGTCCCGGCATAATAAACGTCCGTCCAATATAACGGTTTTTAATAAACCCTTCTGAATAATGCGCATCCAATTCTTTAGCTAAAGCAACGGCGTAAACGCGACTGGTGTCGGGCACAGGAATCACTACGTCAATCGGTGCTGAAAACGGTTGCGCCTGTATTTTTT
>JBGTHB010000082.1:0-5006 GCA_041746415.1 Coxiellaceae bacterium
CAATTATATTGTGGTGTGAGTTCCCATCTTGTTGATAGTGAAGCACTTAACGCGGGCGGATTGTTTCCGGTGATTGAACCTTTGTTAGGACGTGAAAAACGTTTGGTGGGATTAGGTGGCCCAAATGACAATGGGCAATTATTAAAAATGAGTAAGTCACTTAATAACGCCATTTTATTAAGTGATGATGCCGACACCGTGCGTAAAAAAGTGATGAGCATTTATACCGATCCAAAACGATTGCGTGCCACGGATCCCGGCACGGTTGAAAATAATCCCATGTGGTTATTTCACGATGTATTTAATAGCGATAAAAGGTGGGTTGAAAATGCCAAGCAGCGTTATCGTCAAGGCACGATTGGTGATGTCGAATGCAAAAAAGTATTAGTCGACGTGTTAATCGAACTGCTTAAACCAATGCAAGCGCGCTATCAACAATTGCAAAAAGATCCGGGACACATTTTGGCGGTGCTTAAAGCCGGTAGTGAAAAAGCCAATGCGGTGGTGGCAGAAACGCTGTGTTTAGCTAAAGAAAAAGTGGCGCAAATTTATAGTTAGTTTTCTTTGCCGTCACAAGTTCGTTTTTCGTCGTTGCGAGTCCGCGACGCAATCCACACAAACTGCAGTGTCAATGAGATTGCCGCGCTCGATGACTCGCTCGCAACGACAGCGGTGTTGTTGTGCCGCTGTTTCGTCGTTACATTCCGTTTTCCGTCGTTGCGAGTCCTCGAAGCAATCCACTCGTCAGCACAAATGTAAAAAATGAAATGCAGTTATTAGCTTGTTGGGTTGCGCGTTGTTCAACTTACTTATTAAATTTGAATTTATATTTTATGGCAACTCATTAGCATCTGAAGGGTATTGTTTAGGCGAAACTTCGCACTCAAATGAACCATGTGTGTAAGGATTGCCTTTAAAGTTGATTGTAATACTTGCTTTCAACTGATTCGCTTTTAGTGTTGTTTGACACGGATCATTGATAACGGTTCTGTTAGCAATGTTGATTTTATCAAGCTGTATTGTAACCGGAGAATTTTTAGGTATTTGGTTAACGTCGATATATTGTTTTTGTTTTGATTGAAGATTGTTTATGTCACCTTGGCCAAAAATAATTTTCCCGTAATAAAATTTATAATGAACGTTAATGGGATAACCATGCGTATCCGTGTTTAAAATAAGTTCTGGTTCCTTAACAAGTTTAGCTGCAGTGTTGTGCGCATTTGCAAATGAGCTCAAACAAATGACGCCCAAAATCAGTATAAGTGTCTTTTGTAACATCTTGATCAACCCTCTAACTTATCAGTACCACCTCAAAGGGTGACAGCTTACGCATTAGCATTCATATACTGGCTAATAACGATAATAATCGGGTTTAAATGGCCCGGTTTGGGGCACGCCCAATTCTTTTGCTTGTTTTTCAGTGAGCACAGTTAATTTGGCGCCGACGCGGTCTAAATGTAAACGTGCAACTTCTTCATCTAATATTTTTGGCAATACATACACTTGGTTTTGGTATTGCGCGTTGTTTTTCCATAATTCAATTTGCGCTAACACTTGATTGGAAAATGAATTCGACATAACAAAACTGGGGTGGCCGGTGGCACAACCTAAATTAACTAAGCGTCCACGCGCTAACACAATAATGCGTTTACCATCTGGAAAAATAACGTGATCCACTTGGGGCTTGATGTTTTCCCAGGTGAGTTTTGTTAATGCCGCAATATCAATTTCCGTATCAAAATGGCCAATATTGCAAACGATGGCTTGGTTACGCATACGCGCCATGTGCGCATACGTAATGACGGTGTCACAGCCCGTTGCTGTCACAAAGATATCAGCTTTGTCAGCGACGTCATCCATTGTCACCACACGATAACCTTCCATTGCCGCTTGCAAGGCGCAAATGGGATCAATTTCTGTTACCCACACTGTTGCACCTAAGCCACGCAATGATTGCGCGCAACCTTTGCCTACGTCGCCGTAACCACAGACCACAGCAATTTTGCCGGCAATCATGACATCCGTCGCCCGTTTAATAGCATCAATTAATGATTCGCGGCAGCCGTATAAATTATCGAATTTTGATTTGGTAACGGAATCGTTCACGTTTATGGCTGGCATTTTAAGTGTGCCCTGCTTTGCCATTTCATATAAACGATGCACACCAGTGGTGGTTTCTTCTGACACGCCACGAATTTTTTTGAGTAATTCAGGATGTTTGTTGTGCACTTCAAGTGTTAAATCACCGCCATCATCTAATAATAAATTGGGTTCCCAGCCATTCGGGCCGCTTAATGTTTTTTCAATACATTGCCAATATTCCGCTTCTGTTTCACCCTTCCAAGCAAACACGGGTATGCCTGCTTCGGCCATAGCAGCGGCCGCGTGATCTTGAGTGGAATAAATGTTGCAAGATGACCAACGTACTTCGGCACCTAATGCGCACAATGTTTCAATTAATACCGCCGTTTGAATCGTCATATGTAAACAGCCTGCAATGCGCGCGCCTTTTAATGGTTGTTCTGCGGCGTATTTTTTGCGAATTGCCATTAAGCCTGGCATTTCTGTTTCCGCAATAGCAATTTCTTTGCGGCCAAAAGCAGCCAGTTTGATATCGGCAATTTGGTGATCTTGGTGTGTCATTGTTGTGGTTTCCATTTGTTGCTCTTTAAAAGTTATTTGGCATCGTGTTGTAGTTTTTCAGCTTTATCGGTGCGTTCCCAGGTAAAACCTGCTTTAGGATCACGTCCAAAATGCCCATAGGTGGCTGTTTGACGATAAATAGGTTGTAGCAAATCCAATTCGCGAATAATACCGCCCGGTGTTAAGTCAAAGTGAGTGCGGATTAAGTTAATTAATTTTTCATGGGCAATTTTGCCGGTACCAAATGTTTCAACATTAATTGAAATCGGTTCAGCAATGCCAATGGCATAAGAAAGTTGCACCTCACAACGCGTCGCTAATTTTGCGGCGACAATATTTTTAGCCACATAGCGTGCGGCATAAGCGGCGGAACGATCCACTTTTGAGGGGTCTTTACCGGAAAAACAACCCCCACCATGACGTGCCATACCACCATACGTATCCACAATAATTTTGCGTCCGGTTAATCCGCAATCGCCGACGGGGCCACCAATAACAAAGCGTCCTGTCGGATTAATATAATAGTGGGTATTTTTATGCAGCCATTCTTTTGGCAAAGTCGGCTTAATGATTTCTTCCATGACGGCTTCGGTCAATGTTTTTTGATCGACGCTGGGATCGTGTTGGGTTGATAACACCACAGTTTCTATAGCAACCGGTTTGCCGTTTTCATAGCGCAGAGTGAGTTGTGATTTAGCGTCAGGGCGTAGCCACGGTAATTTTTTTTGTTTACGCATTGCTGCTTGGCGCTGCATTAAGCGATGGGCGTAAGTGATGGGTGCCGGCATTAACACATCGGTTTCATCGCTGGCGTAACCAAACATCAGGCCTTGATCACCTGCACCGAGCGTCTTGTCTTCACGCTGATCAACACCACGCGCAATGTCATCCGATTGTTTGCCAATGGCCGTCAGCACCGCACAGGTTTCACTGTCAAACCCCAGCCGCAAGTCATCATAGCCAATGTCGTGAATAATATGGCGCGCAATTTGCTCCATGTCGGCCCAGGCCTCAGTGGTGATTTCACCAGCAATAAAAACTAGGCCATTTTTAACTAACGTTTCACAGGCGACGCGTGCGCGTTTGTCTTTTTCAAGCAGTGCGTCGAGAATGCCGTCAGATATTTGATCCGCTATTTTATCGGGGTGTCCTTCGGATACCGATTCTGAAGTAAAAATCATGGGTTCGTTCATCAAGAGGGCCTCGTCGTAAAAAGCATAATACTAGCAGAATTTATTACAGCTTGGCGATGCAGCTACACTCAGTCCGTCCTGCGCCAGAGCTGGCCCTCATAATATTGACACCTGCTTTGGGCTATGCGAGCATCCAGTCCGTGAAAGTTAGCATAATAATAAGAACATACAATGAACAGCAATACCTTTCTGAACTTTTGGAAGTTATACATCAGCAGCAATTATTGCCTCCTGTAAGTGAGCTAGAAGTAGTTATTGTGGATTCAGGCTCTACCGATAATACCCTTAACATTGCTAAGCAATGGGGCTGCATCATCTCGCATATTGCGCAGGCTGAGTTTACCTTTGGCCGTTCGCTCAATCTTGGTTGCAAAGTCAGTAGTGGTGAAGTGCTTGTGTTTGTTTCTGGTCACTGTATTCCAACAAATAACAATTGGCTAATTAATCTATTAAAACCACTTAACCAAAGCATTGTGTATACTTATGGCAAGCAAATTGGTAGAGATAAAACCAAATTTAGTGAAGAACAATATTTTAAGAGACGGTTTAAGGACCAGCCGCTTATTCCTCAAAATGATATTTATTGTAACAACGCTAACTCAGCGTTGTTAAAAAATATATGGCTGGACTTTCCATTTAAAGACTGCCTCACTGGATTAGAGGATATCGATTTATCCAAGCGTTTAATTGATGCAAATTACCAGATTGGGTATTGCAGTGAAGCATGTGTTTACCATATTCATGATGAATCATGGCAAAAAATAAAAAGACGCTATGAACGTGAAGCCTTAGCATTAAAAACAATTATCCCTGGAACCACTCTCAGTCTATTTGACACAATTAAATATTTTTTCTCGAGTATTTTCAATGATATGAAACAGGCAATAAAAGAAAAAATATTTTTAGAAAAATTTAGTGAGATTGTACAGTTTCGTTTTATGCAATATTACGGGACATATATGGGGAACCACACACACAAGGTGGTTACAAGCCAGACTAAAAGGAAGTTCTTCTACCCATGATTAATAACCGTATCATAGCAATTGTACCCATAAAATCTCATAGCGAACGGGTTCCGAACAAAAATTATAAATTGATTGCAGGTAAACCACTCTATCATTGGATATTCGATACATTAAGCAATTTATCATTTATAGATAAGATAATCGT
>JBGTHB010000083.1:0-3677 GCA_041746415.1 Coxiellaceae bacterium
TCATCATGCAATTCTTCATAAATATTATTTAAAGAGGGCGGTGTTTTTATGCCGCGTTTTACTGAAAACGACAAGCCATGCGCTTGATTTGGACCATGGTAAGGGTCTTGGCCTAGCATTACGATTTTAACATCGCTATAGGGGGTTAATTTGACGGCGTTAAAGATTTCGTCTTGTGGAGGATAAATCGTTTTACCTGCTTGTGCTTGCACAGAAAGAAAAGCTAGGATCTTTTTAAAATACGGTTTTTCTTTTTCAGGACCTAATACTTCATTCCAAGTTTTAAGTGCAACAGCTGTCATATCTACTCCTAATTAACTTATTACTGTAATGGCTTTGGAAAAACCGTGATGCTTTAAATCAATGAACAAATTATCCGATTCAGCTACGTCTTTTAATGGGCCAATACGCACGCGATACAGTGTGTGATTGTGTTCGTTTTCAGAAATAATTTCAACTTGACGTTGTAAATAATGCCGCGCATTTGTTTGCAAACGTTGGGCGTTAGCAAAATCACGAAAGGCACCTAATTGTAAATAAAGTTGCGGTTGGCGAATTTGTCTAGTATTACCAGCAAAATAATGTTGAGGTTGATTGAAATTTATGGCTTGCACGTCCACTAAAGCAGTTCCCTTATTTGCATAGCCCAGTTTTTTGGCAGCAGCATAAGATAAATCAATGATACGATTGGGCGCGAAAGGCCCACGATCGTTTACCTTAACAATGACCCAGCGACCGTTCTCTAAGTTAGTCACTTTAGCAAAAGTGGGTAAGGGTAGCACGGGGCTCGCGGCGGTCATGGCAAGCATATCGTAAGGTTCGCGTGATGAAGTTAACTGGCCATTAAATTTTGTGCCGTACCAAGAAGCAATACCACGTTGATTGTAATTATGACTGTTTGGTAAAACATGATAGGTTTTTCCTAGGGCGACATAAGAAGCTGGATTGCCATAACGAGAGCGTGGTAATTTGCGTGGCACCGCGTTGGGAATATTGGCTACATTAACCTGGTAACCTGGCGGTCCATCTTTTACTTTCGGGTTCATCGTGCTGCAGCTGGCAAGTAAGAATAAACAGAGTAGAACAAAAAAGAGATTAGCCATTTTGCATTTCATTTAGAAGTCCTTATACTAAGCGCATGTCACAACACCAATATGTCTACGGCATCCATGCTATTAAAGCCTTGCTTAATTCGCAAGCACAACAGATTACAAAACTGCTATTTGTTAAGTCTGATACTGACACTGAATTAAAAAATTTGATTGAGTTAGCACAAAGCAAAGCTGTTTTATGTCAGGCGACATCAAAAGCAGAGGTTGCTAAATTATTAGATATTCAGTCTGTGCACCAAGGCGTGATAGCGCAATGCCAGCAATTTAAGGGGTTTAATGAAGCCGATTTATTCGCCTTGCTTGACGCAATTGCGCAACCTGTCATTTTATTAATTTTAGATGGGGTGCAAGATCCGCATAATTTGGGCGCTATCTTGCGCTCTGCTAATGCTTTTGGTGTGCACGCCGTAATCGCCCCTAAAGATCGTGCAGTTGGGTTAACGCCAGTAGTGCATAAAGTTGCGTGTGGCGCCGCTTCCTTAACCCCGTTTATTCAAGTCACTAATTTAGCGCGTAGCATGCAAGCACTCAAAGAGCGGGGAATTTGGTTGGTGGGTATGGACGAACATACTGAAACCGACATACATGAAATAGATTTAAGCGGCAATATTGCTTTGGTAGTTGGCAATGAAGGCCAGGGTATGCGCAAGTTAACTCGTAGTCACTGTGATTTTTTAGCGAAAATCACCCTGCCTGGGGAAATCAAGAGCTTAAATGTTTCCGTGGCCACAGCCTGCGGCTTGTACGCCGTTGCTTGCGCTCGCTAAACTTATTCATAGAAAGCGCACTTTTCGAACTTTAATATAAACTTAAGCAAAATCCTTTAGTCTGCTTCATTATTGAACTAATTATTTAGGTACGGTCTATGCCGCTTACACCCACTGAATTTGATGTAAATAAACTTATAGGATCGCCATTGTGGCTTGATCGATACACACTGCATGCTAGCTTGCAGAGAACCTGCATTGCAACTGTGACTGCACCAATCAATGCAGAAGATTTTGCTGTTGCGGTGTCTGTGGTGTCTGCTATTCAAGAAACAAAGGATGAAGACTATGCAAAAGTAATTTTAGCTTCATTGCTTCAACTGCAAAGAGGTTTAAATAATCAATCACCACACGATTTGGGTTGGCTGATAAGTACGGTTTCTTCTGAACAATTAAACAGTTATCTGTCTTTCCCTGCAAGCAGCAGCCCAGCGGAGAGCAAAGCGGAAGCGGTTATGAGTGATAGCCATGGTTATTTTGACTGTCCTATCACTTTGCAACAACACCCTTGGTATGAGGGCATTGTGTGTCAAGGTAAGAAAAATGACGGAATTTATTATTACTATTTAATAAGTCAGGCCGCTTTTTTAGATGTTATGAGAAATAATCCAGAATACGCTTTTAGCGTGCGCGGTTACCTGAAAGTAAACAAAGCCATAGCGTTGATTGAGTTTCCCGATAAGCAATTAACTCACGATCTGATCGCCACTGACTTTATTAATCATCAATCAGAACCACAATTCAAGGAGCTAAGAGAATCATTAGAAGCTTTTTTTGCGAGTGTAGCACAACCTCTAGAATGTATTGATGGAGAGGTCGTTACATACCAACGTCAACCGACAGAAGCCCCTTTTCTGGAGTATTTTTCTGGCTCACCTATTATTCGCACCACGCCATTAGATTTATTACTCAGCAATGAGTTGTGCCATGGTTTTATTTTGACGTTATTAGAAACTATTTCGATTACTGACTTGTGCCATCGCCCCATTGTTGGCGAAAGGCAATTAGATTCGTTGCTGCAACGCCTTTGTCAAACCGAGGTGGGCATGTCAATTTTAGAAAAAGTGCTGAAAAAGCGGCCTGAATTGTATAATGGCATAACTTTGGAAATGCTACAGCAGCCTTGTGTTCAGGGTATTTATGGTAATGCTCCCGTATTGCATTTGCTGACTGCCTCGTGGGCAGGTGGAAAGATATTGAATTCTTTATTGATGAAGAATGAAGGAATTAGCTCTAATATTACGCCTGGGATATTGGCGCGTTGTTATCCGCATAAAAATGATGAAGTGGGTTGTGCGTTTTATTTCATGTCGTGCAATGGCGCGCATCTTTCTACATTAGTCCACTTATTCATGAGCTAAGTTTGCGAATGCTGTAAAGCCCGAAATGCTTTGGCAAGAATGTAAGGCATTGCGAGATAACAGTGGAGATACTGCTTCGACTTTTTTTCATAACCTGTGCCTAACAGCCAGCCATGTTAGTAACGAAAAACCAGCTCCTTTAAGTATATTAGCAATTCTTTTGGAACGTCCCGAGATACAAGAGTCAGTGACAGCGGAAAGGCTCAGTAAGCGATATTCGCTGACGCTCACCAGTTATGCAGCGGTATCAACATTTTATGTGCTGTGTGCTGAATATGTGCATTCCGCTTTGCTAAAAAAGATCCTCACTTTTGTGAAAGATTTAACTGCTGAGATGGTTTGCGAGTCTACGGATGAGGTTGAGTATATTAATGTTTCGGCCCTGTATTGGTTATGTAATCGCGAGCAGACACATGATTTTAGTTTACTGCAGACAT
>JBGTHB010000084.1:0-6897 GCA_041746415.1 Coxiellaceae bacterium
TCGACGCGCCTGGCATAAAGGAAATATTGAAGGTGCGGCTTTCATAAGCTGACCAAGTAATAACATCATCTTGAATCGTGAAAGCGTAATCGGTGTCTTTGGCCAAAGCATTGAGCGCGCCTTTTAACGTGCCCTTATAATTAAAAGTAATGTTACGTTGTGGATTCACGTCATTGGTGTAGCTCACCGACAGCGGGGTATGGCTGATTAAGCGGCTCACTAATAATTGCAGCGGCATTTGATTGGCGTGAAAGTTAACCGATTGCGTTAACCATTTTGGCTTTTGTTTTAAACTGAGCGGTTGGGTATCAACGTAGTAACCGGATTTGTTCACTACGGCTGGTGCTTGTGTTTGCTGCACTTGCGCGGCTTTGATGTTTTGCTCCGTTGCAGCAATTTTATTGTTGTTTGCTGCAACTTGCTTGTAACAGCCACCCAAGCTAACACTTAAAAGAACAATAATAATAGCTAAATATTTTTTCATGCAAAGTTCCTGGGCTGGATGACTAATATATGGTTACCTTGATACAACACCGCTTGCAGAGGATAATTTTTTAAAATAACTTTGAGCAAATTCGTTAAACTGGTGGCACGAATAGCGGTGTGACCTGTCCAACTGTAATCATACTGCGCTTTCCACACTACTTGTTGCCAACCAAATTGTTTAGCAATTGTCTCAATATTATTTTTCAATGAGCCGGGCTGTATAACAAAAACAGGATTTAACTTAACAATTGCGATAGGATTTTTGGGAGTCTTATTTTTTATTGATTTAGGGGCAAACGCTGCTTGCTCTAAGGATGGAGTAAAACCGGGTAATGGTTTAGCAATAGCGTTTTGTAGTTGTTGTTTTTGTTGTACGCGCTGCACTTCAAGCGGAATTTTTTGCTGCGCGAACGCTGCATTCATCAGACAGCTACAGAGTGCGGCAAGTAAAATAAAAAATACGCGAAAGCACATTCGACTTCTACCGTGTGTTTGGTTCCGTAATATTAAAATTACTCCCCAGTCCATGGCGAAGCTTGTTTTGTTGCTGGCTGAATTATACGTAAAACAGTCACTAAACAATACCCTGTAGTACATAATAGTGTGGCTTTAATGGCAAGTTAAGTGTAGCTCCGCAGTTCTGGGTTGAAATTGGCAATAACGGCCAATTTGCAGCTCCTCTTCATTGGTACCTGAGTAGCTATCTTTTAATTTAAATGGGCCGTCTATTGAAAAAGTGAAGGGGATTTGTTCTGCTCACTTTTTTCGCTTGAACCATAGATCTTGCGTTGGCTCTCAGGTAGGCTAAAATTTTTAGAGATGGATGAGGACATGACAGCACAAAAACCTTTAGTAGCCGTAGTAATGGGATCGCAGTCTGATTGGGATACGATGCAGATAACGGTGGATACGCTCAAATCGCTAGCCATTCCCTATCATACGCAGGTGGTGTCAGCGCATCGCACGCCGGATTTATTGTTTGAGTTTGCGCAATCCGCGCGAGCACGCGGCTTTGAAGTGATTATTGCCGGCGCAGGTGGTGCGGCACATTTAGCGGGAATGTTAGCGGCAAAAACGTCCATACCTGTATTAGGTGTGCCGGTGGAGTCTAAAACCTTGCAAGGCTTAGATTCATTATTATCTATCGCCCAGATGCCGGCTGGCATACCCGTGGGAACATTAGCGATTGGCCAAGCGGGCGCAAAAAATGCTGCTTTATTAGCTGCCGCTATTTTGGCAAATTCGCATCTGGATATTCGCGCACGGTTAGATACTTTACGTGAACAACAAACGGAGGCGGTATTGAAAAAATTACAGTTGGAAAAAGACCAATGAAAGTGGGTGTATTAGGTGGCGGGCAGTTAGGACGGATGTTGGCGTTAGCCGGTATTCCACTCGGGCTGGAATTTGTTTTTATTGAGCGTTACCCTGCTGCACCCGCGCATACGGTGGGTAAGCTATTACTAGGTGAGCTTGATGATCCGCAATTATTAAAATCGCTGTGTGAGCAAGTTGATGTGGTGACGTTTGAAAGTGAAAATATTTCTTTAGCGACAGCGCAATTTGTGGCACAGCATGCACCACTTTATCCTGCTGTAGCCGCACTGGAAGTGGCGCAAGATCGCTGGCATGAAAAACAGTTTTTTAATCAGTGCGGCATTCAAACAGCGGCGTTTTTGCCTATTGCAACCACCACTGATTTAGCGAAAGCGCAGGCAAAATTAGGTTTTCCATTTATTGTGAAAACACGTCGTGAAGGATATGACGGCAAGGGTCAATTTAAAGTGACCAATCAAGCAGAATTAGATGATTTACTGCAGCGTGAATTAACAGACTGCATTGCTGAAAAAATCGTCAATTTTGAGCGCGAAATTTCTATTATTGCCGTTCGCTCTGTCTCAGGTGAAGAACGTTTTTATGACCTGTGTGAAAATCACCATCAATTAGGCGTATTGCGTAAAACGTTTAATAAGCCAGTAGATCCATCTTTTGAACAAGCCAAACAATATGCCAGTTTGGTATTAAAAAAATTAAATTACGTAGGCGTGTTGGTAATTGAATTTTTTGAAAAAAACGGTGTATTGATGGCAAATGAAATGGCGCCACGCGTGCATAATTCCGGTCATTGGACAATTGAGGGTGCGGTGTGTTCGCAATTTGAAAATCATGTGCGTGCGATTTGTCAGTTGCCATTGGGTGACACACGCAGTTTGGGTTTATATTGCATGACCAATATTATTGGTGAAATGCCAAATCGCGCTGAGCTGCTGAAAAAATCTGGCTTGCACTTGCACGATTACGGCAAAAAACCACGGCCCGGTAGAAAACTGGGGCATACCAATCAGATGAGCTGAGTAAATGGGGAAGGCCTTTATTTGCTGTGCGAATTCGCTTTATTCTCCCCCCGCCACCGAGCTTAATCGTTGATAATCTCCTGCCTTGTCAGCAGCGGGTTGTTGAGAGGAGAAATCGCAACAACTAAATAAACGTGGGCGATGGTGTTGATTTACTTGATGATCTGGATTTTTTTTCAGTTGGGCCGCAAGAATCTCATATGAACCGGCTTCCCCATACATGAAATCTAAATAACTAAGAAAATCTGTTGCTGGCTCATCTTCTCCTTTAATAAAAGGCCGCATTTGTTTATAACAAAGCTGTTCGTAGTTACGGTCTAATCCATTATAGCTATCCTTTACCAATTTTAATTCGGCAGCCGACATTGTGCCTAAATCAAAAATTCTTGTGGCGAGCGCGTAGGCTAAGAGTTCATAAGTCAATCGACCGACGGCATTTTTGGATGAATCAATCACTCTATCATCATACTGACGCTTATTTTCAAGCTCATTGTCATCGGCTGCTGGCTGATCAGGAAGAGTATCTAAATAATTGATAAGAAATTGCAAACAGTTCAACAACAATTTTTTTTCATCAACGCCGTGCACCACTGCCGCATCAGCAATCCACGCGCCTAAACAATTAGGTTGATTTGCAGCGACACGGTAGTGAATAAAAGCAATGGCAATGGCTTTACCCAGCAATACATCGCGTGCGGGATCCAAGGTGGAATTTGTTGCTGCGCTTTGCATAAGTGGTGCTAGAAATTGCAAGCGTATTTTTAATAAAGAAAATTCGGTATCGTCTTGTTGGTTTTTAAAATCAGCAAAATCAAAAAACGCAATCAGTTGTTCGAGCATGGCGGATTGTGCAGTGAGTAACGGAGCGTGTACTTTTTCAGCTTCATAAGCCGCTTGTAATAAGTTTTCACGTTGATCTTTAATGCGATGTGGCCATAAGCGTGTTGGTGATTGAATTGTAAAACAGCCACAGTTTCGCGATTGGGAATCTTTTTCTAAACGTAACGGTTTATTCCAAAAACTGGGGCGTAAATCGTTAAATTGAAGTGGGGGTGCGGCCATAAAAATTTGTGCAAAAATGTTGGCGCGTTGATTAGCGTTGCTTAGATTTAGTTGGTAGAAAATATTTTCAGTTTTTACTCCTAATAATTGAGCAGCTTGATTTTGAATCAAACGAGTAATGTCTTGAAACTGCATCATAGCAGCGGCTTCAATTGCATGATAGTTCATCCTTTCCTTCTCAGTTAGATCTACATCAAACTTATCGAGCGCTAAATCTCTATTGTATTTGGGCCAATAAATTTTAAGCACGTTTTCAATGGCGGCATAGGGCACCGCGGCGTAATTTTCTACTAAGCTATTTGCTGAGATCTCTGGCTGTAGTGTCATCCACAGTGGTAGTTGTGGTATTTGATAGTTAGGTTGCTTGAAATACAATTGCGCGACTTGCCAAAAATCGCGTAACTTTTCTGCGGTATTTAATACACTAGCAGCGGTGGCAATTAATAAATGTTGAGTTTGGCTATGTTGAGCTTCAGCATAGACTGGAGTTACATCGCCTTGTTTGTCGCCACTGTCACCGTGTTTTTGTTCGTGATCGTAAAGCGGATTGGGGTCCGCCATTCGTACGCCTGAACTAACGGCATCCTCCATAATGCGCTGGCTAGGATCAAGTTTTCGCACCGCATTAATAATGTGACCAATCGCGCGCGCACCGTGTGGTTTTGGCCCCAGCCACTGAATTAAATCAATCAATTGTTGGAGTTTGTCATCGGTTAATTCTTCGGCGTCGGTGACATTTAAATGCAGTAAAATATTGCGGTACATGTCGGCACGTACCACGATATTTTTTTTAGCCACCCACCAGTTAGCGAGTTTATATAATAAAGTGCCGCCAAAAAATAGAACGATCAAACTGTAAAAAGAATAAGATTCGGCTTCTAATTTAAAAGTAAGCTTCTCTGCGTCACTGGGCGGTATAGGTGGATTGCTATGAATAGTATTGTTGCGTTTAAAAATATTGTACAGCAATTCACTACTATACCAAGCACCGCCGGCAAGCATGAAAAAACAAATGATGGCTGAATAATGAATGTATTTATTCCATTGACCATATTCATTTTTATCCCGCACTACTTTTTGCCACAAATTGTCATCTATATTTTCTGGGGTTTCTTTAATAGCAATTACTGTGCTTTCTAAAAAATCATCTCTGCGTCTCATTGTACAATTCCACGGTTATTATTATTGTTGTTGATTAATGAATTCGCTTTGCAAAAAGTAAGATAGGATAATTGCAGTTGGCCTTGTGCGGCAAAAAATCCCAATCTACCGTAACCTTTTGCTAATACGCTGACAGCGCAATGGGTGTTGGCCACACCCGTTTGTGAAGCGCAATGCACACTCGGAATCACTTGCCACACAGCTGATGGACTGTGAGTACCGACAATTCCGGCATTCATTAAGCTGGGAATTAATATCACTTGGCCGCTTTCATTAACAGGACAAGTGTAATCAATACTTAAATTTACGGTGGCTTTGTCGGCACTCAAACTGTTAAAAGTACAACGCATGTTTGGCGCCGAACCGGCAACGGTGCCGCTTTGTATAGGACAAATTCCCGCACCTACAATGCCATTCGTGGTTGGCGTTGCTGCGGCACTGTTACTAATTTCAACGCGAATAAAACACGCTTCGCCTGCTACGCAAGGTGTGATTGGGAGTTGTGATGGTGTTTGCGTCAACGCGGCATTGGGTAATAATCCAATAATGCGTTTCGCCAATTGCACATCGCCGTAAGGTGTGGGCATAGCAAGCCAAAATAAATTAGGGTTCGCCGTAAAATTACCCCAGCAATAATAATTACCAAAAGTGGTTTTAGCGGATTGGTTTGGTAGATAGTTTGCAACAAATGGATGTTCGTTATCTGCATTGGGTTGTTGGCTAACGCATGTGCTTAAATCATCGTTGGGTTTTGGCCACGCACTGCTGTCGCCATTAAAACTAATCGCCGCTTGCATGACACTTTGCATATTTAGGCTGGCTAAATTAATGCGATTATTTTCGATATGATTGCGGTACGTCATAATGGATACAGCAGCCATGACCGCAATTACTGAGATTACGAGTAATAATTCTATCAGTGTGTAACCAGATTTATTCATCTTAATTATTGTGCACAATACGATTGCACACCCATAGTTAATGTATTGAGCTGTTGACGCTGCGCGATTCGTTCACCTTGCAATGGATCATTGGCATTGGTGTTGGCTAACGAAAGCGGCACGCGCCAAATTAATTGTTGACCGTTTAATGTGGCATTCAAACTATTGGCCAACAACTGTTGTTGCGCTGGCGTTAATTGTTTATTTATCGCCGCGTGTATTTCAAATTCGTACAATGCTTTGTGCTCTTTGTTCACGCCAAATTTATGTAACCTTGCGCTGTAGGCGTCAATGTTTGGTGCTCTGCCATCAGCTAAGTTTGCTAAACCCAATTCAGTTAAACTAGGCGTTAAACTGCCGGCAAAATCGCCATTTGCTGCACATCCTGTGGTTTGAAAGTAACGATTTAAAGCGGCAGTAATTTGCGCCACATCACTTTTTTGCAAAGCGTCCGTGCGTGCATGATCAAAAAACAAATTCGATTTTAATATAACAACTGTGATGATACCGATCACCGCTATCACCAATAACCATTCAATTAAGCGCATTATGGAAAAGTATAAGTAAACGCATTACCCGAGCAGACGGATTTGATGCCTGCATCGTCGTTACGCGGATACGCTTTTAATAATGCACTGCAAATGTGCGCACTCGGTAAGCTAATACTGATTTGCGCTTTATTCGCATCAGACGCAATAGTAATATCATCGCCCCACATATCTTTTAATGATGTGGTATCGCCGCTTAATATTAGCCCGGGAAAATTGGTTAATTGACCTGCTTGATAAAGTGATTCAATAGTAATGCCAGAATAATCCGTTTCAACACCTTTCCAACTGTGTGCCGCTGCAATTAAACCACCAATTTGGGTAACGGTGGTGTTTACTTTATTA
>JBGTHB010000085.1:0-10974 GCA_041746415.1 Coxiellaceae bacterium
AATTTTGCGTTCACATGATGTTATGCAGCCAGCCTTGTTGTCCCAAGAAGATTGAGTTATTGGGCTATTTACTTTTTCAAAACGCCAATTCCTAACCCAGCGCAGAGTGAAAAACGCTCTTATTAATCCAGCAGCAAGGTAGGTTAAGGGGCGTATTTTCATTGAAAAACGCTGTATGTCGTTGAAATTTTCAAAAAAATACGGGTGGAATTTACTATAATAAGTATATAAGCACGGTACGTTGCTGGGGGCTGCGGGTGAAGCTATCACCCATGTTATCAATGACGATGCGAACACGTAAGTGCAGCAGGCTTTGGGATTAAGCTTAGGCCACACTTAGGGGCTTAAAACCACATGCAACGTAACCGAGGATTTTCAACTATTCTCATGTCGGTGGTGGTGCTTATTGCCGTGACAATGAGTTCGTTTATGGCAGCGAACAGAATAATAAATCATCAATCCATTATCACCACTAAAGCTCAGCATATAGCTGCATTTCAAATCGCGCAGGCGGGATTGGATTACGCCACGGTGCATTTAACTGCAAATTACGATTCTATTGTGAATGGTCAAACAGTTCAGGTTGCGCTATCCGCACAGCGTTATTTTGTACTAACTTATACATTTGTCGATGGTAAAGATTTAATTCGTGTGCAATCGGTTGGTTATTTAACTGATGCAAGTTCGCAAATTGCGGCGGATCATACGCTGCAGCAAACTGTATCGTACCAAGGATCTTCAAGCGTGATTACAGGTGATTACGCTTTGCAAACACGCACTAATGCGAGCGCAAAAAATAATGCGATTATTTATAATTTAAGTGGTGGTCTTTATACAGCACGTGTGGGTGAAGATATTACATTTGCAAATAATGCCCGAACTGAATTAGCCACTGGTCCTGGCTCGTCTAATTATTTGGGCATACAGGATGATGTGCAATTTGACCCCAATATAGCTTCAATGACAAATGATGAGATGCAGACCAATTTTTTAGGCGCACCAATAACGGATTACCAAGTCGCGAGCACAACGTATAATTTGCCTATGCAAAGCGGTAATCATTCTTACAATAGCGATTTACAAGGCATGACCGGTGTTGGGATTTCACTGACTCAAAGTGGTGGTGAGGCGAGTTTTAAAAATAATAGTTGGACAGGCGCGGAAAATGATCCCATTGTATTGGTGGTCAATTTAAGTAATGGCGCAAAATTTTCTTTAAGCAATAATGTGGATGTTTACGGCAAAATCGTGGCAAATGGTGGCTCAGTTGAAATTGGGAATAATGCGCAATTAGTAGGTGATTTAATTGTGGATGGCGATTTGGAATTAGGAAATAACGTTACAGTTGATGGTGATGTGATTGTGACGGGCAATGTGGAACTGAACAATAACGCGCGTGTAAATGGGACTTTATTTGCTTTGGGCGATGTAGAAATGCAAAACAATGTCGAAGTGCATGGTGCTGTGGTTGCAGGTGGAGAAGTTACCATGCGCAATAACGCTAAAATTATTTATAATGCCACCAATGCGGCTGTCACTATTCCGGGCGCTAGCGGCACGCCAAGCTATGCGAGGGTGATGGGCAGTTGGTCTGATTTTTAACGCCGTAATTTTTATCATCATTCTGGTGAACGGTCAAAATTAAATTGATAAACTACTGTGTTACAATGGTATGAATAATTAACAAGGATGTGGTATGCGATATTGCTGGTTATTGGGTTTGCTTTCATTATTTTTCACTTTCTCTTTTGCCAATCCTTTTCCTATTAATGTGTTGGTTTCAGCTAATATCAAACAAAACGCTTATGCTTATATGCCAAAAAATGATAAAGCTAATAGGCTAATTTTATCATCCGCACAGCAACAACATTTCACTCAGCTTTTTTTAGCGCGTTATTATTCACCTTGGGCAGTGCAGTATAAACCACAACAGACATGTTTTACGGCAGATGATAGGCATTGTGTTGCGATTAATAGTGTTGAACAACAGTCCATACAGCTAGCGCAACACAATTTAGGTTATGATCAACATTACAACGCACATTCAGTGCAGTGGTTAGTGCGCATAAAAAACAACATGAATTTAGCGCAAACGTTTTGTCAAAAAAATTGTGCGGCCATTACTGTTGATAATGCTGCATTGCGAATATTGCCGACATTACAACCGCGTTATTTATCTATTAAAATTCCGGGTCAAGGTTATCCATTCGATAGTTTACAGTTAGCCACTTT
Source organism: Coxiellaceae bacterium (assembly GCA_041746415.1). Classification (GTDB taxonomy): domain Bacteria; phylum Pseudomonadota; class Gammaproteobacteria; order Coxiellales; family Coxiellaceae; genus JBGTHB01. The sequence goes on from JBGTHB010000085.1 coordinate 2,233, forward strand.
ATGGTTGGGTACGCCAGTGCGAATTGTAATGAGTTCACGTGATAAAAAATGGTATTTAGTAGATGCAGCTGGCATGTTGGGTTGGATTGAAACTGCTACGTTGGCGCGAGTGGATAATTCATTTGAAAAAAAATGGCGCTCATTGCCATTATCGAGTTTGACTTCACTTAAACTGACAACGCCCACTAAAGATTTGTATTTTGGTTCGCTGTTGCCTTATCGTAAATTGTCAACGCACTTAATGCAGATTTTTATTCCTTACAAAAACAAACAGGGTAAAGCAGAATTGCGTAGTGTGCATTTAGCGCAAGATCAAATTAAGCCTTGGCCATTGCTACCCACTCCCTATGAATTCAGTCGCGTGATTAATTTATTTTTAGGTATGACCTATGGTTGGGGCGGGCTGTATGATGATAGCGATTGCTCTGGTGCTTTGAAGCGTTTGTATGCGAATTTTGGTATTTGGTTGCCGCGACACTCCGGTGCGCAGGGCGCGTTAGCCGGTAAAATGTCGCATTTGCCAATCAGTCGTTATTCTGTGATGCAACGCAAACAGATATTTTTAGGGAAAGCAGGGAATAAATTTATTCGGCTTGTGCCGTATTTAACCTTAATTACCTTTCAAGAATCCGAAACAGGACCGATTGATCATGTGGCGTTATATATTGGTTCACCGGATAAAAAACACATTATTATTTTTCAAAGTGTGTGGGGTTTTCATATTGTGAAACAAAAAGACGGTGTGGGTCGCCTCATTGTGGGTAAAGCGGCATTAACACAAATGAATTTAGGTGAAAATATTAATTTGCAGGATCGCAGTTTGCAGGTGCAGACTTTGTGGCAAGTGCCGGGGTTAAATTATACGGTGATAAGTTCGGATGCAAATTAACACATTAGTGCTACAAAAAAACATTGGCGTATGGATGGCGACGCTCGTTCCTCGCTCGCCATGACTCACCTTTCAAAAACGCCAGCGAAAAACTTCTTCTGCTGTCATTGTGAGCGCACGTAGCAAGCGTAACAATCCATGTACAAGCGCCAATAAAAAACATCCTGACACGACGAGACTAACGCGTTTTGTCAGTACGAACGGTTTTAGTTTTTTGCGGTTATAAAACAATTACTGCAGTTTTTCTAATAGCAGTGCATTAACCTGTTCTGGATTTGCTTTGCCTTTGGTGGCTTTCATCACCTGGCCTACAAAAAATGCAATCAATTTAGTTTTGCCTGCGCGGTATTGCTCGACTTGATCAGGATTGTTAGCAATAATTTCAGCCACGATTTTTTCAATTGCACTGTTATCGGTAATTTGTTTTAAGCCGCGTTTTTCAATGATGTCATCGGCATTTCCTTCGCCTGACCACATCGCCTCAAAAACAGTTTTGGCAATGCTGGATGAAATCGTTTTATCGTGCAAGCGCGTTAGCATACCGGCTAAAGCAATTGCGCTTACGGGTGATTGATTGATATCGAGATTTGCTTTATTTAAAAAAGCCGCCAAATCACCGCCAATCCAATTAGCCACTAATTTAGCTGGTGTGTCTGGTGCGGCTTTTAATACTGCTTCAAAATAATGTGCTGTGGCTTGATCGGTTGCTAATAAATTTGCATCGTAGCTAGATAAGCCGTACTGCTGTTGAAAGCGTTGGCGTTTTTCCCATGGTAATTCTGGTAACGTTTTTTTTATGATAGCCAAATCATCTTGTGAAATTTCCAATGGCAATAAGTCGGGATCAGGGAAATAACGATAGTCATGTGCTTCTTCTTTGGAGCGCATGGAACGTGACTCATCTAATTCTGAATCGTATAGACGCGTTTGTTGAATAATGCTGCCGCCACTTTCTAAAATTTCTTTTTGGCGCTCCACTTCACCCAAAATGGCGCGCTCAATAAAACGAAATGAATTTAAATTTTTGGTTTCGGTGCGCGTGCCCAATTTATTTGAGCCCAGGGGGCGTAGCGATACATTCACGTCGCAGCGAAATGAACCTTCTTGCATGTTGCCATCGCAAATTTCTAAATAACGCACTAAATTGTGTAATGTTTTTAAATAGGTGATTGCCTCTTCAGGAGTACGCATATCTGGCTCAGAAACAATTTCCAACAGCGGTGTTCCGGCACGATTTAAATCAATGCCGCTGCAACCGGGCATAGCACCATGTAATGATTTACCGGCATCCTCTTCTAAATGTGCGCGTGTAATACCAATGCGTTTGGATTCACCACTTTTTAAAGTGATATCCAAATGACCTTGGCCTACCACCGGCAAATCAAATTGAGAAATTTGATAGCCTTTAGGCAAATCAGGATAAAAATAGTTTTTACGAGCGAAGACACTGCGTGGTGCGATAGTCGCCCCAATCGCCAGCCCAAATTTGGCAGCCATGCGTACGGCGTCTTTATTTAATACTGGTAAAACACCTGGCATGGCAAGATCAACAGCACAGGCTTGGGTGTTAGGTTCGGCACCATAGGTGGTAGTGGCTGCTGAAAAAATCTTTGATTGCGTTGCCAATTGAACGTGTACTTCAAGACCGATTACGGTTTCCCATTCCATATATCACCTATTTTTTTAACTTAGCTATTATTAGTTGTTTGCTTGTGCCACTCAGTTACGCCTTGATATTGATGCGCTACGTTTAGCAATGTTGCTTCATCAAAATAATTTCCAATCAATTGCACTCCTAGCGGTAAACCATTGCTGACACCACAAGGCATCGACAAACCCGGTAACCCCGCTAAATTAGTAGCAATAGTGAAGATGTCTGATAAATACATCGCAATAGGATCTTTGGCTTTTTCACCAATTTTAAATGCAGGAGTGGGTGTGGACGGCGTTAAAATCATATTTACTTCTTGGAAAGCGCTGATAAAATCATCGCGTATTAAACGACGAACTTGCTGTGCTTTGCGATAATAAGCGTCGTAGTAACCTGATGACAACACATAAGTGCCAATTAAAATGCGGCGTTTCACTTCACGGCCAAATCCTTCAGAGCGCGAACGTTCATATAAATCCAATAGATTGGTTGGCTCATCACAACGATAACCAAAACGCACGCCATCGTAGCGTGCCAAATTAGAGGAGCACTCAGCGGGAGCAATAACATAATAAGCTGGTGCTGCTAATTCAGTATGCGGCAAACTGATTTCTTTAAATTGCACCCCCAGTTTTTTCAGTTCGCTAATAACGACTTGAATGGCTTTTTCTACAGCGGGATCAAGTCCGGCAATAAAATATTCTTTAGGCAAACCAATTTTTAAGTTGTGTAGGGACTCAGTGAGAGTGCGCGTGTAATCTGGTACAACACGATTAATGGATGTGGAATCTTTGGGGTCGTGACCCGCCATGGTGTTTAACATAATTGCGGCGTCTTCGGCGCTGCGTGTCATTGGGCCGGCTTGATCTAAACTCGAGGCAAAGGCAATCATACCAAAGCGTGACACCCGACCGTACGTTGGTTTTAATCCAGTTAAGCCGCATAACGCTGCTGGTTGGCGAATGGAGCCACCGGTGTCGGTGCCAGTTGCTCCGGGCGCTAAACCACCTGCCACGGCAGTGGCCGAACCTCCCGATGAACCACCGGGAATGCAGTCGGTATTCCATGGATTTTTTACTGCACCGTAGTAACTGGTTTCATTGGAAGAACCCATGGCAAATTCATCCATGTTGGTTTTGCCCAACATCACTGCGCCAGCATCTAAAAATTTTTGAGTGACAGTGGATTCATACGGCGCAATAAAATTATCTAAAATTTTTGAACCGCATGTGGTTTTAATCCCTTTAGTGCAGAAAATATCTTTTTGTGCCAGAGGGATGCCGGTTAAGGGAGTGATATGGCCGGCTGCAATTTGCGCGTCTGCCGCTTGAGCTTGTTTTAAGGCCGTTTCATTACAAACCGTAATGAAACTGTTATAGCGTGTGTCGAATTTTTCAATGCGGGTTAAAAAATATTGAGTTAATTCAACGCTGGAAAGTGTTTTATTTTTAAGTGCGTGATGTAATTCTTTGATCGTTTTGGTGTGCATTTTTCGTTTCCACTTATTCCGTTTCAATCATAGCCGGAACAATATAGAGGCCGGCTTTCACTTTGGGAGCGATGCTTTGAAACAACTCGCGTTGATTGGTTTCGCTGACCACATCTTCTCGTAATGGTTGAGTGGCTTCAAAAGCGTGGGCCAGTGGTTCGACACCCTCAGTATTGATGGCACTCATTTTTGCGACCATATCTAAAATTTTTGATAAATCGTGTTGTAAGCTTTTGATATCTGAGTCATCAATTTTGATGTGCGCGAGCTTGGCGACTTTTTTAATTTCAGCGTCGGTTAAATTCATCAACCCCTCGTGTAGCCAGTGTTAAAGCCCAGCATTATACTGCAACATCACTCGACTCGCTATGTTGATTCGGGTAAAGTAGCACCAATATCATCATTATATGAGCGAAAGGAAGAAGAAATTATGTTTAAGAAACTCCGGGGTTTATTTTCAAACGATATTTCAATTGATCTTGGCACAGCAAACACGCTTATTTATGTAGTTGAGCAGGGTGGCATTGTATTGAATGAGCCATCTGTGGTTGCCGTGCGTAAAGATGGGCGTTCCAATAATACTGTTGCGGCAGTTGGTGCGGATGCTAAACGCATGTTAGGTCGTACACCAGGTAATATTGTGGCGACGCGTCCATTAAAAGATGGCGTTATTGCTGACTTTCAGACTACCGAAAAAATGCTGCAATACTTTATTCACAAAGTGCATAAAACCAAATTTTTAAGACCCAGCCCACGCGTATTGGTGTGTGTACCCTGCGGTTCAACACAAGTGGAACGACGTGCAATTAAAGAATCCGCTTTGGGTGCTGGTGCGCGTGAAGTGTACTTAATTGAAGAACCCATGGCAGCGGCAATGGGTGCTGGTCTGCCAGTTGAAGAAGCCAGTGGTTCAATGGTAGTGGATATTGGCGGTGGCACGACGGAAGTAGCCATCATTTCATTAAGCGGTATTGTGTATGCGGAATCAGTGCGTATTGGTGGTGATCGTTTTGATGAAGCCATTGTTAATTACGTGCGTCGTAACTACGGCGTGCTGATTGGTGAAACCACTGCAGAACGAATTAAGCAAGATATTGGCACGGCGTTTCCAGGCACAGAAGTGCGTGAAATTGAAGTACGTGGTCGTAACTTGGCAGAAGGTGTGCCGCGTAGCTTTACTTTAAGCAGCAACGAAATTTTAGAAGCGTTACAAGAACCGCTTTCTGGTATCGTCGGTGCCGTGCGTGCTGCATTGGAACAAGCTCCACCTGAATTGGCAGCGGACATTGCTGAACGTGGTATGGTGTTAACGGGCGGTGGCGCCTTGTTGAAAGATATTGATCGTTTATTAATGGAAGAAACAGGATTGCCAGTGATTATCGCTGATGACCCACTTACGTGTGTTGCGCGTGGCGGTGGTCGTGCGTTGGAACTCATGCGTCAAATTGGTAGCGATTTTTTATCGCGTGATTAATAACGGGTTGCTAGGTGAAGATGATTTGTAAGCCAGCCGTTGTTGCCAATTCCAACCCATAAATTGGGGGGTTACATATTAATAAGCTGCTATTCAAACAAAAATCGGCACCCGTTATGCGCTTGTTTGTGTGCGTGGTGGTGGCGATAGCGTTAATGGTTTTGGGTCAGCATGCGCCATTTTTTAAAAAATGGCGTGCGCGTGCCGATTTGATTGTGCTACCCATCCAGTATCTGGTGAATTGGCCTATTCAAACGGTGCATTCGCTTGCGATGCGTCTCACCACACAACAAAAATTACTCGATGATAATGCGCGTTTGCGCGCCCATGAATTATTGTTACAAGCGCGTCTGCAAAAACTGTTGGTGCTTGAAAAAGAAAATGCGCAGCTACGCCAGTTAATGCAATCAACGCATTATGTTGGCGGTAAAGTAGTGGTAGGGCAAATATTAGCGGTGGATTTAAATCCTGACTTGTATCAAGTAATCGTTGATCGGGGAGCGAAGGATCATGTTTACATTGGGCAACCGGTATTAGATGCCTATGGTGTGATGGGACAAGTGGTACAGGTAGGAGAGTTAGCGAGTAAAGTTATGTTGATTACGGACTCGCGCAGTGCCATACCGGTACAAGATTACCGTAATAATGTGCGCGCTATAGCTGTTGGTCAGGGCATTAATGGTAAATTAGCTTTAATTAATGTACCGAATACCAGTGATATTAAAGCAGGCGATCTGTTTATTGCTTCCGGGTTGGGTTTGCATTACCCGATTGGTTATCCTGTGGGTCGAGTTGCAAGTGTGAGCCATATTACCAATCAACGTTTTGCTAATATTGTATTGGTGCCATCAGCGCATTTAGATCAAACACAACAAGTTTTATTAGCCTGGCCCGATAAACTATCGTTAGCTAAAACCATTGAGAACGAATTAAAAGCGGATTTGCCCGAGCCGGGAATGCCGGACGCATTAACAGCGGGAGCAGCAACTTAATGTCTACAGCAATGAAAAATGCGCTATTTATTGCGTTAACATTATTATTCGGCATGATTTTAAGTGTTATTCCATTACCACAAAGCATTGTATGGTGGCGTCCAGCTTGGGTATTTATGATTTTATTTTTTTGGATTACCGTAGCGCCAACGTATGTGGGTGTGATAAGTGCATTTTTTGTGGGGTTATTAGTTGATTTATTGAGTGGCACCTTATTAGGTTTTCACGCTTTGGTTTTTAGTTTGTGCGCTTTCTTTCTGTTGTATTTTTACGTCAAAATAAATGGGTTGCCGATTTGGCAACGCACTTTGTTGTTAGCGGCTATGTTGTTTACTGGCTATCTATTACAAACATGGGTGTATGAATTAATTGGCGTGCCAATCGGTTTTTGGCATTTTCTTTTGCCTACCTTAACCAGCTCGTTATTGTGGCCATGGATATATTTATTATTACGTGATTACCAACAACGGTATGAAATAGTATAAATGATAAAATTATGTGTAATTGGATTGTGTCGTTGGTTATGGTATCTGTTGGCAACTGCTGTCATTGTCTTTGCGTTGTTGATGACGGTTGCTCGTGTAGTTGCACCTATTTTGACTCGTCATCATGCTTTTTTTGAAAAATCACTTGGTCAAATTTTGCAGCATCCTATTACTATCCAAAAAATTAATTTAAGCTGGCGAGGCTTTAATCCGGATTTACAATTCAGCGGTGTAAATCTTTATGATGCAACAAGAAAGCATAATTTAATGCGCATTGAACGTTTTGATTTGGGCATTAATTTATTTCCAAGTTTGTGGCATCGGCGTCTATTGCCAAGTGAATTGCAAGTATCGGGAGCTAAGCTGGCTATCTATCAACAACCCAATCAACATTGGCAAGTATTGGGAAAGATAGGGATAAAAAACAATAATTCGCTTGGTGAGCTTGATACGATTTGGCAATGGCTGTTGTCACAAGCAAAAATTAATATTAAAAATGTGGATGTAAACGTACATTATGCTGATGGTGTGGTGTTACCTGTGCGGCATTTGCAATTGAGTATCACACCAGGAGTGAGTCCCACCATTGCAGGCAATTATCACGTGGGTTCAACGAAGGGTTTTGTGCGTTTTGTGTGGCAAGTATCGAGTGCGCAGGACCCGTTTATAGCGCCATCGAAATTATTCGTTAAGATAAAACAGGTGCAACTTGCACAATGGTTGTTGCCCACGTTAACGAGTTTTCACATTAGCCTGCCGTTAAAGAACATGAGCGGTAGGGTAACAGCTAACGCCTGGGTTACTTTAATTAACCACAGCATCACCGAAGCTAGGGTCGAGGTAAAAAATGCCGCACTTGCTTTTGCTCTGCCACATTATTTTTCTGTGCCAGTGAAGTTGCAACCCATTTCAGCGCAATTGCTTTGGAGCACACACGGTAATTATTCGCAATTATCTGTATTGAATCTACGCGTTGGTTATAAAAATAAAAGCGACAATGGCGAATTGGCAGTGCGTTTTCATCACGCGCCGACAACATATATACAAGCGGTGGGGCATTTTAGTGTGCCAGATATTACGCCGTTCACAAAATTAATACCAAAAAATTTACCGCCGGGCGCTCAGCGTTGGTTAAGTCATGCCTTTTTGGCTGGAGCAATTGATAACGCACATTTTCTTTGGCAGAGTCAGCCAGCGCAATTTGATATGACCATGCCGGTAAAAAACATTACGCTGCACTATGCGCGGCATTGGCCTGATGTTCAAGGATTAGATGCCAAGCTGCGGTTTCACCACAATAGTTTAACCGTGGTAACCACAGGTGGCAGTGTGGCTGAGGATCAGCTCGTTAACCTCACAGCGTCTCTTCCTAATTTAAAGCAAGGCAAGATTAATATTGAGGGTGATGTGGTTGGATCTATGCAAGCGGGTTTGGATTTTTTAGCGCGTTCGCCGTTATCCCTTGCTTCGTTTGTACAAGCGTGGCGAGCCACAGGCAATATGCGCTTGCATCTTAAGTTGGCGATTAATACCGCTCACAAAACGCAGCCTGTGATTTCGCATGGTGATATTCAATTCGCGCATATGGGTTTGATGATGCCAAACACGATGTTAAAGTTTTCTGCTATTGGTGGGGAATTAACATTTGATGACGCGGTTTTGTCAGCAAGCCATATTCATGGAAAATTCCTTGGTGCGCCAGTTTCGTTAATGATTAATACTCAGTTGTTGCATGATAAGCCGCAGTACGCATTGCATTTTA
>JBGTHB010000086.1:0-9137 GCA_041746415.1 Coxiellaceae bacterium
TTCACCAAACTCATGTAATGCCACATGCCTGAATTCATCACGCCAAGACTCTGTGGCTTTAATAATTTGCTGATCCAATTCTTTTAAATCAACAGATGGAAAACGCTTAGTATCAATACGCACTACATAATGAATACGTGCCAAAACAGATTCTGTTACGCGTGTGGAATACGTGATATCTGTGCCATGCAATGCTTCACGTAATATTTCCCGCACCCGACTCACTAAATCGGTATTAAAATTCTCTCGAGGAACATACACCAAGCAGGAAAAATAGCGCCCAAAAGCATCCTTACGCACAAATATTTTGGTGCGCCGTCGTTCTTGCAAATGAGAAATTCCAGTTGCTATATCATATAATTCATCGGTTCCAGCATGAAATAAATCATCACGAGGTAAGGTAGCTAGGATATGCAATAAATCTTTGGCAGCATGACTTTTTGGTGGCAGCCCAGACCGTTTAATAACCGACATCACTTTACGCCGCAATAATGGAATAGCTCTGGGCTCACTGCGATAAGCTACCGAAGTGTACAAACCAATAAAACGATGCTCACCTATTAAACTACCCTTTTGATCAAAACACTTAATACCGATATGATCTGTATAAGCAGGACGATGTACTGTTGATACGGTGTTTGTTTTTGAAGTAATTAATAATTGATCCGACGATAACACAATGCGCCGTGCCTTTTTAGGCATCTCATTATAATAACGCACTTGCTTACTTTTAGTGTGATCACGCAACACACCTAAACTTGAATTTTGCACCAAATGCAGCGCTTTTTGCTCACCCTCACCTTCGATTTTGTAATAGCGATAACCCAAAAATGTAAAATGATCGCATAAAAGCCATTCTAAAAATGCTTCACTTTCCGTTACTTCGTCGCCTGCTATCGGGGGCGGGCTTTGTTTTAAATCGTCTAACACTGCTTGCATTTTGGCCTGCATCAATGGCCAATCATCCACGGCAGCACGCACATCTTTTAATACTCTGATTAAGTTTGCTTCTAATTCTTTTAAAACAGCGGGGTCCGTCTGCCGGTCTATCTCAAGATGAATAGGTGCTTCAACAAGACAAACACCATTTTTTGTTAGTGGTTGGGAATGATAAGAATAAACGTCTTCAAGGTTACCTTGCTTATCCCGACAAACCCGAATGCCACCACTGTGCACCGTTAAATGCGTTGTTAAATGCAAGCGGTTGATTTCCATACGTATGGAATCCACCATAAAAGGCATATCATCCGCCACGATCTGAATTATGGTATGGGTCGATTCCCAGCCATCGTCATTCTCGCTGGGGTTAAAAACTTTGATCTTGAGTTCACCCGGCTGGCGCTTTTGCATTAGCTGCCAGTGTGACCAACTGACGCCGTACAAATCAGCCACCTTACGCACCTCAAAGTCTTCTAATGAAGTGTGTCTATAGTATAACTCTATGAATTTAATGAATAATTTGATTTTATCTGCCGGCAATTTGGCAGCAGCAAATTCAATAATTTTGGTGATCACACGCTTAATGAGTGTGTCTGGTGCGGCTTTCATGCTCACTATCCTAGTCATATTCACTCTTAACTATTTGATTATAGGAAAAGAAATCTTCTTTTGCTGATCTGCTCAAGGATATGGACAATCTCTTAATATCCTTAAGGAAAATGCTTGCATTGAGCTTAAAATTACATTATCTTAGTGCCTACAAGTACTACTATTGATCAGCTGCGCGATTCTATCACGTTACGACAAAATAGTAAGTATGCGAAAAACTCTTTCCTGCTCAGCAACGGATTTAAGCAGTTAAAATTCAGTATGGATACCCAAACTTAAAGGTGAGACGCCATGCGAGTTTTACTTGTTGAAGATGATGAATCATTAGGTGACGGCATTCGTAATGGTCTGAAACATTATGGTCATACCGTAGACTGGGTTAAAGATGGCCGAACTGCTACAGAAGTTATTTCTTCAAACTATGAAACGTTTGACGCCATTGTCTTAGATCTTGGCTTACCCAAAGTATCTGGCTTAGATGTGCTGCGTTCTATTCGAGACCGCAACATTGCCACGCCAGTTGTAATACTCACAGCAAAAGACACGATTGATGACCGCATAAAAGGTCTTGATAGTGGCTCTGATGACTACATGACAAAACCGTTTGATCTTGAAGAATTGTGCGCACGTTTACGCGCCTTACAGCGCCGTTCAAAATCACGTGTCACACCTGTTATCGAGCACGGTGACATTATACTTGACCCCGCTTCTCACGTAGTTAAATACAAAAATGAAGAAGCTATGGTTTCACGGCGCGAATTTGCGTTATTGCAAAAGTTACTTGAAAACACAGGGCGCGTGATTTCACGGGAACAATTAAACCAAGCCTTATATGGCTGGGGCGAGAACATTGATAGTAACGCGCTTGAAGTTCATATTCATAACTTACGCAAACGATTTGGTGCTAAACTAGTACGCACCATTCGTGGCGTTGGGTATATGATTGAAAAGCTAGCAGCGTAGTTAACTAACCCAAAAGGCTTATCTATATATTCTATGGATAAGCCTTAGTTTTAAGCGGCTGCCGTTAAAAAAGTGGGTACCAGTTTTGACTACATCAATACGAACGTTTCTTTTAATCAACTTGCTATTAAGCGTCACTCTTATTACCGCGCTGGCGATTATTGGTAATTTGCTCTTCGCTCACCATGATATTCAAACGCAACTCGATGCGCAGCTCATTAGAAGCGGCCTACGCATGCGCGCTTTTTTTAGTGACTTCACAGTCTCAAAGCGTAATTTAAACCGCGTTGAAAACATCATTCTGCATCCTAAATTACCTATACCGCTCAACACCACCCACAAGCTAAATCAAAATCAACGTGAAGAATGGAATGCAGAAAAAGCAGCCCACAGCGATTTACAATTCCAAATTTGGAGCAAGGGCAAACTTATTTTGCATTCATCGCAAACACCCTTAGTCAATCTCTCTTCTGGTAAAGAAGGGTTAAGCACAAAACTGGTGAATGGAGAATCGTGGCGTGTCTTTACACTTTACGACCCCAAAACTGAACTGGTTTACATGATTGCGGACCGTTCTAATTATCGCCAGCAATTAGAAAACCAACTCACAAAAGATTCCATACTTATCATGCTTATTACCTATCCCTTTTTGGGTTTGTTAATTTGGGTGATCGTAGGGCGCGGACTAGACTCACTGAACAAAGTGGCCCGCGAGGTAAAACATCGTGCACCAAGTTATCTCGAACCAGTAAACATTGAATCCGTCCCCAAAGAAATCGCACCCGTGGTAAATGAATTAAATAGTTTATTTCGTCGCTTGCAAGATGCTTTTGAACGCGAAAAACGTTTTACCGCAGACGCAGCCCACGAACTTAGAACGCCGCTGGCAGCATTAAACACACACACCCAAGTAGCATTACGCGCTAAAACACCAGAAGAACGTCGTCAAGCACTACTCAAAGTGTTAGCCGGTGTAAATCGTGGCACGCACGTGGTGCAACAATTGCTTACCCTCAGCCGCATGGTCCCAGAAGCGGGCATCAATGAGCCGGTTAAAATGGATATTGTCAAAGAAGCATCCGAAATGGCAGCTCAATTAGCACCCGAAGCCATTGCTAAAAATATTGATCTTGAATTAATTGCCCCTAACAAAGTTTTCATGCTGGGCAACCCCACTGCCATTGGCATTTTAATCCGCAACCTCGTTGACAACGCTATTCGTTACTCACCGGAAGATAGTGAAATCAAAATTCAAATCAGCCAAGCAGCCCAAAAAGTTATTTTAGAGGTGACAGACAATGGTCCTGGCATCCCAGAGGAACTGCGCGAACGCGTCTTTGAGCGCTTTTACCGCATGGTAGGCAATAAAGCCACTGGCAGCGGCTTAGGCCTTGGCATTGTCCAACAAATCGCAAAATTGCATGAAGCGGAAATTAAACTCTGCACTCCGGAAAACGGCAAAGGTCTCAATTTTAAAATTATCTTTCCGCAAAGCATTGCTACCAAAAATGACTAAACATTTTTAAGCACGTCTTCAGTGCGCATAATAAAGCCGTCATTGGCGATTTCAACCTATAAACTGGGGAGTTATAAAAGTTTTCCACAGAATCTGTGGATAACTGTGTGGGTATAGTGTCAGTAGCTTGCTGAAATCACTGCGTTTAGTGCCCCGCAGTCAAATTGCCCCGCTTTTAAACAATTCCAATATATATCAAGAAATCAATGGGTTAGAAAATGCTGGTTAATTTCCTACAGCGCGACAAGAAAAAATTTGTCACACTATGCAAATTCTTATAGGCCTGTGAGCAATTGTAGATAAATCTACTGGGGAAGCCACGTTGTTTGGATATTACAAGAAAATTTTAGCTAACCTAAACTCTGAAACACTGATTTTAACCGCCACCCAGCGTTTAACAGAATATCTCATCAGTGAACACGCGCAAACTCAAACCACTTCCACCTGGCGTAAACCCAACATTCAGCCACTAAGTAACTGGCTACAAGAGTTGGTGCAGCTAAATAATAGTGGCCTTACCTTACTCAGTGATTTTGCCGAACTGTGCTTATGGCAGGAGATTATTCAATCGACGACGGCCACCCAACCAATCTTACACGCCACCAATACAGCTAAGCTTGCGATGCAAACCGCTAAGCTAATTCAGAGCTGGGAAATTCCATTAGCTGAAATAACCAACCACGCCAATACTGAAACCTATATCTTTTTGCAGTGGTTTAACCAGTTTAATGACTTACTCAAAACTCATTGCTGGATCAGCAAAGCCCAACTGCCTCGACAGTTTATCCAACTGCTGCAATCACACCAGCTAAGCTTGGCTAAAAATATTATTCTTACCGGCTTTGACGAACTCACCCCAGTATTAACCCAAGTCTGCCAAACATTATCTCAGCATGGTTACCACGTTGTAGTAGACAACAATGTTAATCGTCCCAATCAGCATGTGAATAAAATTGCACTTTTGAGCCAGGAACAAGAAATCGAAGCAATGGCAAAATGGGTTAACATTCAAGCTCAGCACACACCTGCACCCAAACTGGTGTGCCTGGTACCAAACCTAGAACAGTGTCGAGATCTTATTGAATGGCAATTCAAAAAACACTGCCAAGTGCCTTTTAATATCACCGCTGCCAAATCGCTCAGCGACTACCCCATTATACGCAGTGCGTTAAATGCGCTGACATTAAATGTGGACCATATCGAGCGAGAGTTATTTTTCAATATCCTCACCAGTACGTTTCATAACTCGACTCACACAGAAAAATGTCATGCCGCGTCAGTAGAACGCGCCTTACGCAAGCAATCCAACCTTATCCTCACCGTTAAAACTATTGTGTCGGTATGCCAAGAAAAAGCAGCCGCATTTAACGGTAGCCAGTTACATAAACGCTTATACAATTATCTTATGACATTACACAATGCCATAAACCTAAAACACTATCCCAGTGAATGGCTAAGCGTACTGCAAGGTACTTTGCAAGCACTCGACTGGCCAAGCCAAAAGCCACTAAATAGTGAAAATTACCAAATCGTTCAACGTTGGTTACAGGTATTACAAGAATTTGCTGCATTAGATTTATGTTATGAAAAAATAACGCTTAAAAAAGCCATCTATTTACTGCATTTACTGTGCACAAAAACATTGTTTCAAAAGCAAAATATTCACAATGGTGTGAATATAATGGGATTACTTGAAAGCGGCGGTATGGAATTCGATCAAGTCTGGCTGATGGGATTAAACGCCAACCATTGGCCGCCACCAGCTCAAGCAAACCCATTTCTACCAATGGCGGTGCAGCATAAATATCAGTTACCGCATTCCAGTGCCGAACGCGAATTACACTATAGCGAAAATATTCAAGCCAGGTTATTTTCCCTATCTCAACAAATCATGGTGAGTTACGCTGAAAAAGAAAATGACATTGCATTACTGCCATCCAAGTTAATCAGTGATTTGCCCAGTCTCACCGCCAATACGCTCTGTCTTGACTTACAGCAACCTCAACCCCAACCCGCACCGCTGCAACAGCTTGTAGATGAGCACGCCCCGCTGTTATCGGCTAACGAATCCCTGCGTGGTGGCAGCCAGATTTTACAACAACAAGCCGAATGTCCTTTTAAAGCCTTTGTCAAAATCAGATTAGGCGCTGAAAGCTTAATTGATGAAACGCTGGGGCTGGACGCTAAAGCTCGCGGCATCTTAACCCACCAAGTGCTGGAACTGTTTTGGCGGCAAATTAAAACTCAGCAAGCATTGCTATCGTTATCAGACAGCGAATTAGAAAAATACATTGATCAGGCTATCGACTCGGCCACTCAAGTCGATGAACAGCAAGACACTGAATTTTTTGATGTCGAAAGGGTACGGCTTAAATCGCTGATTAAAAATTGGCTGATTACGGAAAAAATGCGTCCAGGCTTCAGTGTACTTGAACAAGAAACCAAACGTTACATCACTATCGGCAGCTTACCTCTGCGCATTACCATTGATCGTATTGATGAACTTGAAGATGGCAGCAAACTTATTATTGATTATAAAACCGGAAAAAATAATGCGCTCTCGGCTTGGTTTAGCGAGCGTCTGACGCAACCACAATTGCCCATTTATGCCTGTTTTGGCATCGAACAAGCACAAGGAATTTGCTTCGCCCAAGTCAATGCTCAAAAAAGCTATTTCATTGGTATCACTGCAACTAACACAGAATTATTTTCAAAGCTAAGCAGCTGTGAAAAAAAAGATCCCCAACAGCGCGACTGGAATACGTTAGTGGCCGCATGGCGAAGCGCTTTAATTGCATTAAGCGATGAATTTACGCGTGGTTTTGCCGCAGTAAAGCCGCATGCGCAAGCGTGTACTTATTGTGATTTACACTCATTTTGTCGTATCGGAATGCACCATGAATAAAATTCAACAAGATTTAGCCACACGCACCACGGCATTAAACGTCACGCAATCTTTTATTGTCCAAGCACCGGCTGGTTCGGGCAAAACGGAATTACTGATTCAGCGCTATCTTAAATTGCTGAGCGTATGTAAAAAAGCCCCCGAAGAAATTCTCGCCATCACATTTACTCGCAAAGCCGCGAGTGAAATGAAACAGCGCATTTTATTCGCTTTGGAAGACGCCATGACAGCGCAACCAAGCGAACCCCATAAACTCATCACTTGGCAATTAGCTAATGCTGCCATGCAACGTGACAAAGTGTTGAATTGGCAAGTGTTAAAAAATCCAAACCGGCTGCGCATCATGACCATAGATTCGTTGTCAGCAATGCTGAATAGACGCATCCCACTCTTAACTGGTTTTGGAGCAGCAATTGATATTCAAACAAACTCACTGCCATTATACAAACAAGCCGTGACCCAGTTACTCAAAAATCGCAAAAATTATTCACCACCTGTTGCCAGCGCCATCCATGAATTGCTATTGCAGTTTAACAATAATGCAGAACAACTTAGTGGCTTATTAATTAATTTATTAGCAACACGCGAACAGTGGTTGCCACATATTATTGGTTTTTACCAAAATAAATCCGAACTGCAGCATTATCTTGAAACCAGTCTTAAAAATATCAACGATGAACTAATGGAGCGCATACAACAAAGTGAGTTAATAACCTATTTAGCTGAGCTGACCAAGCTACTTTACTTTGCGCAAACCAACCTCGAGCAGACCGTGTTGGAAGAATTTGATGAATCTTCAATCGCGCACTGGTGCTTGCTGGCAGAGTTATTACTAACTAAAGAAAATACATTACGCAAGCCAAACGGCGTAAAGAAAACAACTGGCTTTCCAGTGCTAAAAAAAACGGACCCAAACTATATACTCTGCAAAGAAAAGAAAGAATTGTTTATTAATCTGCTCAACACCTTAGTTGAGAATGAAGAATTAATTACTTTATTAATCGATATCAAGCAATGCCCACTGCCCCACTACAACGACACCCAATGGAAAAAATTAGCGGCCTTGCTTGACGCATTACCCATGCTCACCGCGGAGCTGAACTTGGTTTTTCAACAACACGGTGTTATTGATTATACTGAGCAGACACTGGGTGCATTACGCGCACTTGGCAACAGTGAAAACCCAACTGATTTAGCACTGCATCTTGACTATCAAATTCACCATCTTTTAATTGATGAATTTCAAGACACTTCCGTTATCCAATTTCATTTAATTGAAAAACTCGTGAGTGAATGGCAACCCCATGACGGTAAAACAGTATTTGTCGTGGGTGATCCAATGCAGTCCATATACCGCTTTCGACAAGCTGAAGTAGGTTTGTTTTTGCGTCTGCAAACTGAACCCTTGCAACAAATACAATTAACGCCGTTACGACTGCTGTGTAATTTTCGCAGTGAAGCACCACTAACAACATGGGTTAATGACACGTTTGCACGCCTCATGCCGGCTGTGGATGAGATCAGTCTCGGCGCTGTTTCTTATAATTCAGCTACCGCAACGCAGCCCGCATCTGTAAATCAAAGCGTGTTTTACAATCTGCATGACAACGCCTGCCATACTCTCGAAGCAGCTCACATAATCCAATCTGTACGTCAGCTACGCCTGCAAAGCGAAACGGACTCCATTGCTATTTTAGTGCGCTCACGATCACAGCTGAATGCACTGATTCCGTTATTACACCAACAACAACTTGATTTTGAAGCCGTTGAAATTGATTTACTGGTGCACTTGCCGTGTATCAAGGATCTACTCTCATTATTACGCGCATTGCTGCACCTAGCTGATGATGTCGCCTGGTATTCCGTATTGCGTGCACCATGGTGTGGGCTGACCTTAACCGATTTACATGTTATCGCCCAACATACCTGCAACAACCCGCTTTGGTATGTGTTAGCAAAACCACATGAACTCAGCCTCAGCGCAGATGGCAAACAACGTTTACACCAATTTTGCAATGTGATGCACTGGGCTTTTGCTCAGCAATCGAATTTAACTATCGCAGCATGGTTGGAAACGACATGGTTACAATTAGGTGGTGCCACGCTGCTTACAGCAGTAAGCGAAATAAAAGCCGTAGAACGTTTTTTTGCACTCCTTAGAAATTCACAAAACCACTTCACATTCAGCAGTTTCAATGATGAATT
>JBGTHB010000087.1:0-6319 GCA_041746415.1 Coxiellaceae bacterium
GCCACCATTCCTAATTGACATGTTTGTGTCGGCTCACAATCATTGAGTGCAAACTTGGTGGCGTGATGCGCAAAATCAAAACTGCGACAACCATTTAAATAAGCGAGAAATAATTTAACCGTGGTATTACTTGGCACGTGCGACCATTTGCTTTTGAAATCACCTACTGAAAAATCAGGATCAATCCACGCAATCGATTCAGGTGCAACGCCTAAATCTAATAAACGTCCCACCACGGTAATACCAGCGGGACCGGCACCCACTACTGTCCACTGATTTGTTTGCTTCTGCATGGGTTTGTTCATACTATATGACTCATGAACGCAAAAATACTGGATGGCAAAGCATTAAGCAACAAAATCAAAGCACGATTAAGTGAGCAGATTAAATTACTCCCTGATCAACCTGGCTTAGACGTGATTTTAGTTGGCAGCAATCCCGCTTCTGAAATTTATGTTCATCACAAAACCAAAGCATGCGAACAAGTGGGTATTCGTTCCCGTTTACATAAACTCGCTGCGGATTGCACTCAAACACAAATCGAAGCGCTGATTAATGCGTGTAATCGCGATACCAGTGTGCATGGCATATTGTTGCAATTACCACTGCCAACGCACTTATGCTGCGATGATTTGTTAGAAAAAATTGATCCGCACAAAGATGTGGATGGCTTTCACCCTTATAACTTAGGCCGTTTAGTACAACGTCGTCCAGCATTACGACCGTGCACACCGCATGGCATCATGAACTTACTTGCCGCAACAGGTGAACCTTTAGCGGGCAAACATGCCGTAATCATCGGCGCATCAAATATTGTGGGCCGCCCCATGGCGTTAGAATTGTTACTGGCTAAATGCACCATCACCATTTGTCATCGCTTCACTCAAGATTTATCCCACTATATTAAACAAGCGGATATTTTAGTAGTGGCGATTGGTAAACCAGGCGTGATTAAAAGTGAGTGGATTAAAACCGGTGCTATCGTTATTGACGTCGGCATCAGTCGTTTAGAAAATAGCACCCTAGTTGGAGATATTGATTTTGCCACAGCCAAGCAAAAAGCGAGCTGGATCACCCCGGTACCGGGTGGCGTGGGTCCCATGACGGTTGCAACGTTATTGGAAAATACGTTTAAGGCCTATAAAAAAGGGGAGTAACCACTCCCCTTGCATTATCACGATCGAATTAAATCGCAAACTTGTAACCCAACGTGAACAATATAATGTTCGAGTTAGGTGTGCGTTTTGACGCAGTGTTAATCTTTTCAAGGCCTGGAATATTCACATATTCACCACCAATTGAAAGATTCTCGTTGAAATAATATTGCAAACCAAACGCATACAGCGGCGTCCAGTAATTATTGTTACCGTTGTAATTAACACCCACCACATTGTTGCCGGATGCTTTCGCATAATTGTAAGCGGCAGCTAATTTAGCAAACGCATATAAGCGATTAACCAGGATTGGCGCTTGCACTTTAAAGCCGCCATACGCTGCCCAATTACTGATTTTATCTGTGTTGTTACCAAGCGTTTCTTTAAGTTGCGGTAAATATAACCATCCCGCCTCTAAAGAAAAATATTGATTAAATTGATAACCCAAATCAAAACCGCCAGAGAAACCACCTGTTTCATTGCTGGTACTAATGCCAGTAAAGTCTGCTACTTTTCCCCAATCACGGAAATCGTATCCCGCTAAACCTTCTAAATAAACACCTGAATACGTTACTGGTGTTGCATCAGGCGCCACATCTGGGCCGCCGGCAAAAGCACAATTCATTGAAGCGATACTAAATACGACTGCTGCGCTAAAGGCAATTTTTTTAAACATACTTCTCTCCGTGTTAGCAGAATTCCCTGCCGAGAAATAGTAACGGATCGTGCCTTTATAAACAAGTATATCTATGCCACCTGAAGTTGCGATTTATCGCAACGCAAAGTGACATTGCGCGATGGGGATTTTTAAGGGGAGAATCGCGAATTCTCCCCTTAAATGACCGAGCATGAATTCACTTCATGCCGGTCATACAAATAAGGCTATACCGTTCGCTTTCAATTGCACTTAGTCGCATGCTCAGTGGCGAACGGTATAAGTCTACGTTATAGTGGCTTGATGAAAATAATTCTAACCATTTTATTATGCTGCTTCTGTTTGTTTGGTATTGCCAAAGCAAATGCTTTTATTAAATTACCGGCCTACTATACGGCTGACTGCGAGGACTACACCGGCACGTGGCAGGGCTTCATGACGAATCCAAATGACATCGTACCTGATAATGCACACGTTACTTTGCAATTGCTGAGCAAAGGTAACGCGGTAGTTGGTGAATACAATCATCAACCATTCTGGGCCAGTTGTAAAAATGGTGTATTAAATAATATTTTTGTGGGCGAAAAAAATCACTGTGGTAAATTATCACAACAAGGTTTGCTGGTGAGTAAAAATGCACTGGTTGTCGCCATTAACAAACAAAGCGCAATGATGGATTGGACGTTATTGTTATTTCTACACCGCACCAGCACCAACGTTTCTTTTACCCCTCCTCACAACACCAGCCTGGGTGACATTCGCAGCTGCCATTAATTTTTTTATTGGGTTTTAAGTGCACCGCAGTGGATCGCTGGCAAAGACGGACAGCTCGTAGATTGCCGCGCTCGGTGGTGGAAAAGAAAATTAAACACCCACATACTCATCCGCATTTTTCAACCAACGCTGCATCAAGGGTGCCACTAAGCTAGGATAATGTTCAAAAATGGTTTTAGCAAAACATTGCACCTGTGGCAATAACTGTTGATCACGCAGCAAATCAGCCAACCGCCACGATTGTGCGCCTGCCTGCTGCACACCTAAAATTTCACCTGGGCCACGCAGTCTTAAATCTTCTTCAGCAATACGAAAACCATCCGTCGTTTGACGCATGATTTGTAACCGTTGTTTAGCGGTTTGCGACAACGGCTTTTTGTAAAGTAAGACACAATAACTTTGTTGCTCACCACGACCAACCCGACCTCGCAATTGATGTAACTGGGATAATCCCAACCGCTCTGCATTTTCAATAATCATTAAGTTTGAGCTGGGCACATCCACCCCCACTTCAATTACCGTAGTAGCGACTAATAAATGCAGCTGCTGTTGTTTAAACTGCTGCATAACTGCCTCTTTTTCTGCTGCTTTTAATCTGCCATGGACTAAGCCAATTTTTAAATGCGCTAAATGGTTTTTTAATTCTTCAAAAATTTGTTGCGCTGCTTGGGCTTGCAACAGCTCAGATTCATCAATTAACGTGCACACCCAATACGCTTGTCCTGCATTTTCACAGTGTGTTTTTACTCGCGCTATAATTTCATCACGCCGCTCATCTTCCATTACCACGGTTTTAATTGGCACGCGACCTTGCGGTAGCTCATCAATGATAGAGACATCCAAATCCGCATAAACAGTCATAGTTAAGGTGCGTGGAATAGGCGTGGCCGTCATAATTAATTGATGCGGGTGACAATTAGCAACGACGCCTTTATTTTTTAGTGCCAATCGTTGTTGTACCCCAAAGCGATGTTGCTCATCAATAATCACTAACTGTAAATTATGAAATACCACCGACTGTTGAAACAACGCGTGAGTACCAATAATGATTTGCGCTTCGCCAGTAGCAATTTTTTCCAAAGTAACACGTCGCACTGATTGCGCTTGACTCCCACTTAAAAAAACCACGCTAATGCCCAGTGGTTGCAACGCCCGCTGAAAATTAGCAAAGTGCTGCTCGCTTAATATTTCCGTCGGTGCCATCACCGCCACCTGCGAACCGTTGGCTAATGCCGTTAGCGCGGCCACCATCGCCACCACTGTTTTTCCAGAACCCACGTCTCCTTGTAATAAGCGCAACATAGGATGTGCTTTTGCTAAATCCGTTTGAATTTCTTTTATTACCCGCTGTTGTGCTGTGGTAAGTTGAAAGGGCAACGTTTGTATAAACTGTAAAATCATTGCTGCAGCAGGTTGCTGCTCTAACCTAACCGCAGCATAACCTTGGTTGTGCTGTTTTAGATGTAACATTGCCACTCGCTGCGCCAGCAATTCTTCAAATGACAATCGCTGCTGCGCAGGATGTTGTTGCTGCTGCAATAAATTAATTGGCGCCCCAATAGGCGGTTGATGAATATATTGCAGCGCCTCTTTTAAAGGCAGGTAATGACATTGCGCCAACATCTCTGCTGGTATTAAATCAGGCACCGCTGCAAATTCCAACATCGCCAACGCTTGCTTAACCAAACGGCGCAATACCGTTTGCGACAATCCTTTTGTAGTGGGGTAAATCGGCGTTAACTGATCTGATAATTCAGGGGCTATCGCTGTTTGAAGCAATTGGTACTGTGGGTGCACCATTTCAATGCCGCCCTGATAAGAAGTGCGCACCTCACCAAAACAACGTAATTTTGTACCCACACACGTTAACTGTTTTTTTTGTGCGGCATTAAAATGAAAAAAGCGTAATGTCAGGGGCAAGCCACTATCATCGCACACCGTACACACTAAACTGGCACGTTTACCATAAATCAAACGACTGCTTATTACTGATACTTCAACGACTACACGATCGCCAATTTGCACTTCGTCAAGCGCATAAATGCGCGTGCGATCTTCATAACGTAACGGCAAATGAAATAATAAATCCCACAGGCTGTAAATACGTAGACTTGCCAAATATTGACGAATACGCGGGCCTACTCCTCTTAACTGCTCTATATCTCCATCCATTTTATACAGCCAATATTGCTTCAACCTCAACTAACGCATCTTTAGGTAAACGCGATACTTGCACTGTGGATCGCGCTGGGTAAGGCTGAGCAAAATAAGCTTTCATCACTTCATTTAATTCGGCAAAATCGTTTAAATCTTTTAAAAAAATAGTGAGCTTTATTACATGCGATAAATCGAGGTCAATTTTTTCAGCAATCGCTAAAATATTTTCAAAAATTTGTTTTGCTTGATCCGCAAAATCAGCAGAGCACAAACCCATTGCACCCGGTTTAATCCCCGTTTGACCCGACAAAAAAACCAAATTTTTTATTTGTAACGCTTGTGAATAGGTACCGATTGGTTCCGGCGCGCGTTCAGTATAAATCACTTTCATACAGGTCCCCTTAAAATTTTACGACTTTGACGAATCTGACGCAGGTGACGAATCGCTCGTGCTAAATGGGCGCGTGATTCCACAAATAAAGTAAAAGTAACCAGATAGTGTCGTCCATCCTGGTCCTCTACTTTTATATCTTCAATATCTGCTTTTGCATCGGAAATAGCTAACGCTAAAATAGCAAGCACACCACGTTCATTAATAACTTGCACTTGCACCGTGGCACGAAACTCCCCTTTGGTTTCACTCGACCAACGTAATGGCATACACTGATCCGGATAACGGCGTAATTTTGCAATATGCGGGCAACTTTCACGGTGCACGCGAATACCCTGTCCCGAATCTAAAATACCAACAATTGGATCACCCGGTAATGGCTGACAACACTCACCAAATTGGATCAGCATTCCTTCCGTACCTTGAATGATCAGTGATTTTTCTTCGGTTTCCTCTTCTTGATCTGCATGCGCCACAATATTTCCGGCTAGCGCTTGAATTTGTTTTGCTACTACATTAGGCAATCGATTACCTAAACCAATCTCAGCAAACAAATCATCCATTGAAGCCAAATGCGTTTCTTGCAGTAATTGTGTGGCTTTTTCTGCTGGTAATTTTTTTAGGCGCAATCCCAAATCCGTTAATGCTTTTTTTAATAGTTGCTTACCTAATGAAACCGATTCACCACGCTGCTGCGATTTTAAAAAATGTCGAATATTACTGCGCGCTTTACTCGTAACCACAAAATCCAACCACGCCGGATTGGGACGCGCCGTCGGTGAAGTGACAATTTCAACAGTTTGACCATTGATTAATGGCGAGGAAAGCGGCGCTAATTGACGATCAATTTTCACCGCTACCGTGCGATTACCAATATCAGTATGCACGTTATACGCAAAATCCACCGCTGTCGCGCCCGCCGACATGGATTTAATATCCCCTTTAGGAGTAAACACATACACTTCATCTGGAAACAAATCGACCTTGACGCTTTCAATAAACTCAAGTGAACTACCCGTACGCTGCTGTAGCTCTAATAAATTTTTCACCCACTGTTCAGCACGTAATGGTGAATTAATTTTATTGCCTTCTTTGGATTTGTATAACCAATGCGCTGCAATGCCACTGGTTGCCATGCGATCCATTTCACTTGTTCTTATCTGCACTTCAATAGGCAATCCATAGGGA
>JBGTHB010000088.1:0-22589 GCA_041746415.1 Coxiellaceae bacterium
AACTTATGTTTAAACAACCGCTAAAAGGTGCAAGTAAATCACAGACGCCGACAAACCCTAGAACAAAAACAACGTTCGCTGTTAACACAGAAGCACTAGAACGCCATAGATTGTTTTCTACCCAGAGAGCAGATTTGCTAAAAATGATAGCTGAAAGACAACAGCAAATTTCTATCACTCAAGCTGGATTAAAAGAAAATATACCCAACAACGGGTAAATTTTAATTTCTATTCCCCATCCGGTGCCACATCGTAAAAACGTAAGGTGCCGGACATCACTTGACGAAATACCGGCGCCGCCACCATACCGCCGAAGTGATTTTTTTTCGGATCGCGAATCACCACTGCTACCACAAATTGCGGATCACTTGCCGGTGCCATACCAACAAAAGACGACATATAACGATTTTTGTAATAGCCATTCGGCCCACCGGCTATATAAGCTGTGCCCGTTTTGCCTGACACTTGATAACCAGCAATAGCCGCTAATGTTCCTGTGCCACCTTTTTGCACCACCGTTTCTAACATTTTTACGATTTCATGAGCGACTTTTTGGGGTAATACTTGCGGCCCTGCAGCAGGTGGTTGATCCAGTTTTAAAAACGTCACCGGTAAATCTTCCCCGCCATCAGCCAAAATCATATAAGCGTGTGCGAGTTGCAGCGTAGTAACAGAAATACCATAACCATAAGCTAATGTCGCCACCACGCTCGGCACCCAATCCGTATGTGGCACCAATAAGCCGGTCGATTCACCGGGAAAACCGGAACGTGTGCGCACACCAAAACCCACACGTGATAATAAATCCCAAAACTCTTGCGGCTTTAATGACAACATTATTTTTGCCGCTGCAATGTTAGAAGATTTTTGCAGCAACTGCGTTAAATTCACAATGCCATAATCCAAATCATCTCGAATAGTATACCCACCAATGCGCATCCATCCGGGATTAGTATTAATTTTTGTTTCGGGTTTGTATTCACCACTTTCCAATGCCATCGCCACGGTAAACGGTTTCATTACTGAACCTGGTTCAAACATATCGGTCACCGCACGATTACGATAACGTCCATCATGATTTTTCGGTCGATTATTCGGATTGTAAGAAGGCGCGTTCGTCATCGCTAAAATTTCACCCGTTTTAGCGTTCAACACCACCACCGAACCCGATTGCGCATCATCTTCTTGCACTGCAGCATTTAACGCAGTGTAAGCTAAATATTGCAACCGATGATCAAGGGCTAATGTTAAGTCGTGCCCTTGCACTGGCTTTTTTAGTAACGCAATGTCCGCAATGGTTTGGCCTAAACGATCTTTTAATACTTCACGTTTGCCATTTATACCACCTAGCCAGTTGTTATACGCCAACTCCAAACCTTCTTGACCCTGATCATCAATATTCGTTAACCCCACTACATGAGCCGCTACACCACCATCGGGGTAAAAGCGTTTGTATTCACGCTGAATATAAACGCCTTTTATTTTAAGTTGTTTAACGCGCTGTGAAATTTCAGGCGCCATTTCTCGTTTTAAATACACAAATAATTTGGTTTTATATTTAGCGCGTTGTCTGATTTCAGCTGGCGCAATACCCACTACTTTAGCCAATGCACTAATTTGTACCGCATCCGCATTAAATAGCTGCGGGTTGATCCACACAGAATCCACCGGTGTGCTTACTGCTAAGGGTGAACCAAAGCGATCTAAAATCATGCCACGATACGCTGGCACGGTGATTTTACGCAAAATGCGCGCTTGACTTTGTTTTAGTAAGAATGAACGCTCAACGATATTTAAATCAACAAGACGCCATAGCAAAACCAATAACGCTATACCCAATAAAACGAAAAGAACATTACGTCTAGTGGTCATCGGTTACCAACACAATATCTTTTGCGCTGGGTAACTGCATACCTAAATCATCACGTGCAATACGTTGCACACGCGATTGCGTTGACCATGTGCTTTGTTCTAACAACAATTTACTAAAACGACTGATGGCTTGCGCTTTATCTTGTTGTAAGTTTTGATATTGAATAAACAAACGACGATGCAAGTCTTTAGTATAAACCACACTAAAAGCCGAAAAAAATACAGCAATCAGCAACACCACTGTCCACAACATCGGTCTAGATAAAGCAATTGGCGCTTGTTTAGCTACTTCCCAAGTACGACTGGCAATAACTCGCGTATTCATAATAATTTCTCCGCTATCCTTAGTCGCGCGCTTCTGGCACGCGGATTATCGTTAATTTCTTGTGGTGATGGACTAATTGGTCTGCCTATTTTACGCAAACGACATAGTTTGTCACGATTTTGTATTGGCAATCCTGCCGGTAATTCTTCTCCAACACTTTCACGTTGAATAAATTGTTTAACAATTCGGTCTTCTAACGAATGAAAACTGATAACACACAAACGACCATTAGGCGCTAATACATCAGTGCTTTGTGTTAGTGCTTGTTGCAACACATCGAGCTCACGATTAATAAAAATGCGTATCGCTTGAAAAGTACGCGTTGCCGGATGTTTGTGTTTTTCTTTTTTAGGAATAACGCGTGCAATCATCTCAGCTAACGCTTTAGTGCGCGTGAAAGGTGTTGTTTTGCGATCGTAAACGATGGCCTTGGCAATGCGGCGCGAAAAACGTTCTTCACCATACTCATAAATCACATCGGCAATTTCTTTTTCGCTTGCCGTATTCAACCACGTAGCCGCATCCAACTTTTGTTGCGGGTTCATGCGCATGTCTAAAGGTCCGTCCTGCATAAAACTAAATCCTCGTTCAGGATTATCCAATTGTGGAGATGACACACCCAAATCAAATAAAATGCCGTCAATTTTTTCTGAGATCCCGAGACGTTGGAGCACCGCCATCAGTTCGGAGAAATTTGCGTGCTCAACACAAAATCTCGGGTCCTCAGTGATCCCTATTTCCGCTGCTACACAAATGGCGGCGGGATCTTGATCTAATGCAATCAACCTTCCATTAGATCCCAGGCATTTCAATATGGCCTGACTATGTCCTCCTCTTCCAAAGGTGGCATCGACGTAAATTCCCGATGCCTTTATTGCCAACCCCTGAATTGCTTGTGGCAATAAAACTGGTATGTGAGTGTGTCGCAAACTGCCTCCGTTATTTCTCATAAAAAAGGCTGCATTATAACGATAAATTTTTAAGTTGGTCTGGCAGATCATCATCGTCACCGAGATCATCTGCCAACCAACCTTCGCGCGCCATGCGCCATTGCGACTCACCCCAGATTTCAAACTTTTTACCTTGCCCCACTAACATCACCAGTTTGTCGAGACTCGCGTATTCACGTAATAGTGGAGGCAATAAAATACGGCCATTGCGATCCATTTCAATTTCAGTCGCATGACCTATTAATAAACGTTGAATGCGTCGAGTGGCTGGATGGAAGCTAGGCAAACTTTCCAGTTTCGCTTCTATCTCAACCCAAAATGGTTCAGGATATAACAGGAGACAGCGTTGCTCGGTGTCGATTGTGACAACACAATGACCATCAGCGTGCTCTTCAAGGATATGGCGATAACGGGCGGGGATTGCGATCCTTCCCTTATCATCCACATTGATGGCATTTAAGCCTCGAAACATTCCCTGTTCTCCCACTTTTATCCACATTATACCACCGTTATCCACAGATAGTCTAATTTTTAGTCTATTAGAGCCATTATTCGATAAAAAATTAGCTAGGGGAACTTAAGGTCTGCTTAAGAATCAAGCAAAATCAACGGATTATGGTCAAAAATGCAGCAATAGAGGCGTAAATAAACGCACCGCCAAGACAGCAAACCGCGTACGCTAATCTATAATATTAGATACCCCTAACTTGTCCATGGAGGACTGACAATGAAATTTCAATTCTTAAAAACGATTCTCTTATTATTAGTAATGACACTTATCGTTTCACCCAGTCTGGCCGACTCAGGCCATGTGGATTTGGATCGTCAGTTACAGAATAAAAACATTAGCTCTAGTGGAATCAGTGCCATTATTTGCAATAACAACACCCGCATCTCTTGTCATCAAACCGCCAATGATGGTGGCGTGGAATTTTACAAAGCCAATGGCTATGCCGGTAAAGAACAGAATAGTTGCACCCTGAGCAATTTCAAAGGCACTAATCTCTGCCCTGATGGTGTGAAAGCGATTGTGAATGACAGCGGCAAGCACACCTTGAATTAATCGCGAAAGTTACCAAAACTCAGCGGTAAATCCGTCACTTTAGCTTTGAGCAACGCAATGGCTTCTTGCAGGTCATCACGCTTTTTGCCAGTAATGCGCACTTGATCGCCTTGAATCGCCGCTTGCACTTTCATTTTTTCCGCTTTAATCAGTTTAATAATAGCCTTGGCTTTATCTTGGGGAATGCCCTCAACCAATTTCACCACCTGGGTCATGACTCTGCCAGACATGACTGGCTCTTGCGGGTCCAAGTGTTTTAAATCAATCTGCCGCTTGGCGACCTTATTACGTAAAATATCGAGCATTTGCTGAATCTGAATATCCGCTTCGGCCTTTAAAATCAGCTCATTTTCTTTAAGTTCAAAACTGGCGTCCACCCCCTTAAAATCAAAGCGGGTGCCGACCTCACGATTGGCTTGGTCTATGGCATTGGTAAGTTCGTGTTTATCAAGCTCGCAGCTCACATCAAATGAAGGCATGGTAACTCCTTAATTAATGGTAATTTGGCCCTGGGCGCCATTTTAG
Organism: Coxiellaceae bacterium; assembly: GCA_041746415.1. GTDB lineage: Bacteria > Pseudomonadota > Gammaproteobacteria > Coxiellales > Coxiellaceae > JBGTHB01. The sequence continues at coordinate 4,736 of JBGTHB010000088.1, forward strand.
CAGCCCCGTTGCACCAGCGCGAGAGTCAACTGCGTGAGATAATGCTTACAAACCTTTGCCGATTTTGATATTATAGGCTTGTTAAAAGTTTCCATAACACCCAGTTTAACGAGGAGCAACCTAATGTCAGTTAATTCAGAGGCAGCCGATTACATAAAAGCTGCAGAGCTATCAGCTCAGCGCGCTGAGTACGGTAGCAGTAATAGATTTTTCACGAAAACAGCCGAGCTTGACACCTCAATTAAAGCGGTAGCTGGAATGGGTCATAGCTTTGAGGATGCAGTTGCTGCCGATGAAGCAACTCGAAGTGGCCAACGAGCACAATGGCTCTCAGCAGAAAAAGTAACATCACATGGGTTTACTGCTGCTGATTCAGCTGTAAAAGCACACGCTTTAGTAGCCAACGAAGAAGCTTTAAGCACCAATCGAAACAGTATGTTCAGCAGAGCTGAGCCAGAAGCAGAGGCTTTTTCACGGCCAACGCTTAACAACTCTTAATAATTCACGTCAGCTACGTGTTTTCTTGAGGCGCCACCTTGGCGCCTTTTTTAGAGCCTGTTCAAGGTCTCTGATTCTAGCGAAAAAGCAGATGGTTGAGATAAAATATTTACCCGACCGAGATAAATAGTTATTCATATTTATCGAGGGCGCGTGCATATACCCACTTCATTTGAAGTTGCGCTATGTCGCAACGCAAAGTGACGCTACGCGATGGGGATTTTTAAGGGGAGAATCGCGAATTCTCCCCTTAAATGACCGGGCATGAATTCACTTCATGCCGGTCATACAAATAAGGATATACCGTTCGCTTTCAATTAAAATTATTCGCATTCTCATTGGTGAACGGTATAGTTTAGCCAACCACGCTGCTTTTGCAGCGAATCAAGAGATTTTGAACAGGCTCTTAGGACCAATCCAAAATCACTTTACCCGATTGACCACTCGCCAGTGTTTCAAACGCGTTAGCAAAATCGTCTATTTTAAAATGATGGGTAATAATGGGTGAAATATCCAAACCACTTTGCAGCATCGCCACACCTTTATACCAGGTTTCAAAAATGCGCCGTCCGTATATGCCAGCAATGGTAATACTTTTGAATACCAACACACTCCAATCAATGGCAAACGGCTCACTCGGAATGCCGAGCAAAGAAACTTTAGCGCCATAATTGAGCACTTTTAACATCTGTTGAAATGCCATTTGATTACCAGACATTTCCAAACCCACATCAAAACCTTCTGTCATACCAAGCTGTTGCATGACATCTCTTAAATCCGTCTTGGTAGGATCCACCGCTAGTGTGGCACCCATTTTTTTTGCCAGCGCCAAGCGATAGGGATTAACATCCGTGACAACAACAAAACGCGCGCCAATGTGTTTTGCGATCGCCGCAGACAAACAACCCACCGGGCCAGCACCCGTAATTAATACATCTTCGCCCACCAAATTAAATTCAAGCGTAGCATGCACCGCGTTGCCATAAGGATCTAAAATGGCGGCAACATCATCATCAATATTATCGGGTAATTTAAAAACGTTGGACGCGCGCATAGCAAAATATTCTGCAAACACACCTGGAATATCGTAACCCACGCCTTGAGTATTACGACATAAATATTTGCGATCACCACGGCAATTGCGACACTCACCACAAATATAATGCCCTTCACCTGAAACACGATCGCCTTTTTTAAAATTAGACACATTCGCGCCGACCGCTTCCACAACACCGGAAAATTCATGGCCCGTAATCATTGGTACCGGCACCGTTTTTTTAGCCCACTCATCCCAATGGTAAATATGCAAATCCGTACCACAAATAGCCGTTTTTTTTATTTTAATTAATACATCATATGGACTAATGGTTGGCTTATCCGCTGTCGTTAGCCAAATACCCGGTTCTTTTTTTAATTTTGCTAATGCTTTCATTTTATCGCACCCAATTCTTTACCCACTTTTGCAAATGCGGCAATGGCTTTATCTAAGTGTGATTTCTCATGCGCCGCTGACATTTGCACCCGAATACGCGCTTGGCCCATTGGCACCACCGGATATGAAAATCCAATCACATAAATTCCTTCCGCCAACATGCGCTTAGCCATTTCTGCTGCTAATTTAGCATCACCCAACATGACTGGAATAATCGGATGCTCGCCTGGCACTAAATCAAAACCAAGCTGTTGCATGCGACTACGAAAATATTCACTGTTTTGTTTGAGCTTCGCGCGCAGATTTTTACCTTTAGTTTGCAACAACTCAAATACCTTAATCGACGTCGCTACAATCATTGGTGCTAACGAATTGGAAAATAAATACGGGCGTGAGCGATTGCGCAACCACTCAATAATTTCTTTACGTCCCGATGTATAACCCCCGGACGCACCACCTAAGGCTTTACCTAATGTGCCAGTAATAATATCTACACGATCTTGAACACCACAATATTCAGGTGTGCCCGCACCATTTTCACCAATAAATCCAACAGCGTGTGAATCATCCACCATCACCAACGCATCATATTTATCTGCCAAATCACAAATGCCTTTTAAATTAGCGATAATACCATCCATTGAAAATACACCATCCGTCGCAATTAATTTATAACGCGCACCTGCCGCATCAGCCGCTTTTAATTGCGCCTCTAAATCGTGCATATCGTTATTTTTATAACGAAAGCGTTTCGCTTTACACAAACGTACGCCGTCAATAATGCTGGCGTGATTCAATGCATCGCTGATAACTGCGTCCTCAGCACCAAGCAAAGTTTCAAACAAACCACCATTGGCATCGAAACAGGAAGAATAAAGAATCGTATCTTCCATTTTTAAAAAATTACTAATCGATTTTTCTAATTGTTTATGAATAGTTTGCGTCCCGCAAATAAAACGCACCGACGCCATACCAAAACCATAATTATCTAAACCTTGTTTTGCGGCAGCGATTAATTCGACATTATCCGCCAAACCCAAATAATTATTCGCGCAAAAATTTAAAACATTTTTATGCGGCTCCACTTCAATCGCTGCATTTTGCGGACTCGTAATTAAGTATTCGTGTTTATACAAACCGTCTTGTTTTAACTGTTCAGTTTGCTGTGCTAAATTCTTTAGAAAGTCTGACATACAATCCTCTTCATTTTAATAAAAAAGTGAGCTAGCCTGTAAGCCGGGTTCTGTCATGAACAGTCATCTATCTGGGATTAATGTCGCCATTAACCTCAAGCAACCTACCCGAATCTTAACGCGAGCCACGCTATAAAGATTCCTATTTGGTCTTGCTCCAAGTGGGGTTTACCCTGCCATTGCTGTTGCCAACAACGCGGTGCGCTCTTACCGCACCATTTCACCCTTACCATCCGAAAATGGCGGTATATTTTCTGTGGCACTTTCCGTAGGCTTGCGCCTCCCAGGCGTTACCTGGCACTTTGCTCTATGGAGCCCGGACTTTCCTCGATTACACAAGGTAACCGCGACTGCTCAGCTAGCTCGGACGAGATTGTACTGGCTTTGTGCAGGCTAAGCAAAACACTTAATTAATCCTAACCTAATCCATCCAAACAAAATCTCATAAATTGCGCTTTAGAAATAAGCAACACTGCTGAAAAAGTAATTAATCCTGCTAAGATCGGCCGGCATATCTAAATTAAATCAACAAATATAAGAGAAATGAAATGCCAACACATTATCAAGCAATTGGAAACGGCCCACAAGCACACAACGCACCACTAGAACGGCCCTCTGGTTTAAACAGGGTTTTCAACATTGCGCTCGACAATCTATCCACTGTGCTACTTAATATAGCCTTCATTTACTTTGCCGAGGTGACTCACAAACAACAAAAAGCACAAGAAAATCAGCCTAACGCACCGAGCCAAGCAGCACAAACAGTAAAGCTAAGCGTAGTTGCTGGATTGATTTTAATTGCACACATTGGTGGCAGCGTCAGAAGAATTGCCGTTGCGAGCGCAGCAGAACGCAAAGCGGACGCGGCTGCATCAGCACACAACGAAACATCACGACGACAGTTCGTAGCAGCACGATCCAGCGTATCTAGACCTCTGAGCCGAGCTTCTTGCTTGTTAGCTGTGTGCACTATAGTCCCCTTAGCCCTTCTAACTCGCCATCTTTATACTGATAAAGAAGCCGGCAGCAGCGTTAGTTTAGCTGTAGCAGCTGGAATGATATTAACTATTGCTTCGATTCTTCACTGCGAAGCGGCAAAAGAATATTGCGACGACATCTATACTCAAATTCCTAACACACGACCTAGGGTTTAATCTATTTAGCTAATAAAAAAGGGAGCCTCGCTCCCTTTTTTAATCCACGTTATCCCACGGTGGATCATCAAAAAATTCTGGAATCGAACGCACCATTATCCCATCAGTGTCATAAGAACGTTTTAAATTTTTTACTAGCTGTACTGCGCGCTTTGGTTTTAATTTTTCAGAATAATACTTAAGCCCTGTTGAAATTTTTTCATCTCCAGTTTTCACTTCAATTAAATCGTGCAGCTTCCCATCTATTACTGTCGCAAAATCAACTTCACGCCCGTCTTTATCACGAATGTAATGTAAACTGCAGCGATAACCATGATAATCTTCAATAAAATTAAGTCGTTTAAGCAACGTAGTTGCCACTAAATTTTCTAAGCGCGCACCATCATTATTGGTTACATCGGCATTATCATAAAAATACACTTTAGGCGGCTTTTGAATTGAACGCGGGATTTTAATCGTTAGTGGAAACACAGAAAACGCCATATACATACGCTCAATCAATACCAACCAGGCCTTGGCTGTTTTGTCCTCTACTCCAAAATAGCCTCGTCCATTTTGGAGTAGAGGACAAAACAGCCATGCTCACAATCGAGCTTAATTCGAAGTAGACGTCCACGCCGGAATCGCGGCCCCAGGCCCAAAAATTTGTCTAGCTGAAGCCAGCACCGCTGAAGAATGAAGCGCGCTCACCAGTTCTTTTATTTGCGGATTGTTTTCATTTTTTTTCTGTACCACAAGCACGTTAGCATAAGGCGAATCCGCTTTTTCCAAATACAACGCTTGATCGGGATAAAACCCGGCTGGAATAGCGTAGTTGGTGTTGATAACAGCAATGGTCACGTCTTGTAATGCACGCGGCAAATCAGCCGCATCCAGTTCAGCAATGTCGAGTTTTTTAGGATTTTTGGTAATGCTATCCACGGTTGCATTGACTGTAATATTTGGTTTTAACGTAATTAACCCAGCGCTTTGCAATAACAATAACGCACGTGCTTCGTTACTTGGATCATTTGGAATAGCAACCTTAGCACCATCTTTAAGCTGAGATAATTGTTTTATTTTGGTTGAATAAATGCCCATCGGGTAAATAAACACTTTGGCTACTGGCACCAATTGGTAACCATGCTCTTTGATTTGCATAGTTAAATAAGGCACGTGTTGAAACATATTAGCATCAATATCGCCATCACTTAGGGCAACGTTAGGCGTATTGTAATCTGTGAATGGCACAATTTTAACGTTCAAGCCATATTCTTTTTTGGCAATGTTAGCTGCCACTTGCATGATTTGGGTTTCTGGCCCGGCAATGGTTCCCACCCGAACGGTATTTTTGCTTTCACTGGAATGACATGCCGCCAAACCAAAAATAAACACAGCACTCATTACTAATTTTATAACGGTTTTTAACATCACCCCTCCTCAAATATTAAACCAAACGCTTCGTCGCCAACCAATCACCTAGCCATTGCATCAACTGCACTAATGCAATTAACACCACAACGGTAACCACCATAACAGGAATATTAAATCGTTCATAACCATAACGCATAGCCAAATCACCCAAACCACCACCACCGACAACGCCTGCCATGGCAGAATAACCCACTAGGGTTACAGCAGTAAGTGTCATGCCACGAACAATATTCGTCTGCGCTTCAGGCAACAACACCCGCACAATCACCTGCCAGGTTGAAGCACCCATAGCGATGGCCGCTTCAATCAACCCTTTTGGCAATTCCACCAACGCATTTTCCACCACGCGCGCAAAAAACGGAAACGCTGCTACCGATAACGGCACAATTGCTGCATTGGTACCAATTGAGGTTCCAGCAAGCAAGCGTGTAAACGGAATAATCGCAATCACTAAAATAATAAAAGGAATGGAGCGCATGGCGTTAATGATGCCACTCAGCACTTTATATAAAGCAGGTTGTTTATTTAACTCAGGGTGCCGCCAAATAAATAACAATGCACCCAAAGGCATGCCAATCAACACCGCAAAAAACAGTGCTACTATTACCATCCAAACGGTTTGCCCCAAGGCGAGCAATAAATCAGAATACATTTGCGCTGACATAGCCCACCACCTCAACTTGACACAACTTGTCATTTAAAAAACGAATCGCGTTATTTAAATCTTCGGGTTTTGCTTTTACCGCAATTAACAATACCCCAAACGTTTCCTCATGCACGTAATCCAAATTGCCCTGTAAAATAATTACTTCCAACTTAGTATGTTTAATAAGTGCATCAATAATTGGCTGCGTGGCGGATTTGCCCACAAACGCAATGCGCATAATCATTAATGAATCATCAACAGGCTCATCAATAAGCTTTGATTGCAGCGTAATCGGCACTTCAGTATGCAAACTCGCCATCGTCAAACGCTGGGTAATATTGTGCTGCGGATTACGAAAAATATCCAACACCGTGCCTTCCTCAATAATACGCCCTTGTTCTAATACCGCAACGCGGTCGGCTATTTTTTTAATTACATCCATTTCATGGGTAATCATCAACACAGTTAAACCTAACTCACGTTGGATTTTTTTAAGTAGTTTTAAAATAGTGGTGGTGGTCTCAGGATCTAATGCTGAAGTCATTTCGTCGCACAGTAAAATTTTAGGGTTAGTAGTTAGTGCTCGCGCAATAGCCACACGTTGCTTTTGGCCACCACTCAACTGTTGCACATTGGCATGTTGCCGTTGCAACAGCCCCACTAATTCTAATACTTTTTCAACGCGCGGCCGAATTTCTGCTGTTGCTAAGTGCATTAATTTTAACGGTAACGCCACATTCTCAAACACACTTTTTGATTGCAGTAAATTAAAATGCTGAAACACCATGCCAATTTGATGACGATGCTCACGCAACGATTTTTTCGACAACGTCATTAAATCGTCACCGTTCACTATCACTTCGCCCGTTGTCGGGCGCTCAAGCAAATTCACACAGCGAATTAAGGTACTTTTACCCGCACCACTGCGACCAATTACACCAAAAATTTCACCGCGCGGAATGTGTAAATTAATATCGTGCAATGCCGTAATCGTGTTTGACTGCGCGTAATACATTTTAGAAAGGTGTTTTAATTCAATCATGTTACTGGCAACGTTACACCGGTTTGGCCTTGGTATTTTCCGCCACGATCCGCATAAGAAGTTTCACATATTTCATCCGATTCAAAAAATAACATTTGCGCTACCCCTTCATTGGCGTAGATTTTGGCAGGCAGACTAGTGGTATTAGAAAACTCCAACGTCACGTGTCCTTCCCATTCGGGTTCAAGCGGCGTTACATTCACAATAATGCCACAGCGCGCATAAGTGGATTTACCCAAACAAATTGTCAGCACACTGCGAGGAATACGAAAATATTCAATCGTGTGCGCTAATACAAATGAATTCGGCGGAATGATGCAAACATCGGTTTCGATATCCATAAAGCTTTTTTCATCAAAATTTTTAGGATCCACAATGGCGGAATGAATATTCGTAAACACTTTAAAAGCACGCGCGCAGCGCACATCGTAACCGTAACTGGAAGTGCCGTAAGAAACAATTTTTCCTTGTTCATTGCGCCGCACCAATTGTGGTTCAAATGGTTCGATCATGCCTTGCTTGGCCATGCGTCGAATCCATTTATCGGATTTGATTGCCATAATTTTCCCTTTTTTTATGCTTCTACCACCACTCGCGGCATATTAATAGCATGATTTATAGGACGTTTAGCCACTTCCATCGCCACTCGACGTGCCAATGCTAAATAATCTAATGCTAAACGATCTTGAGGGTCGCGTGCTACCGTTGGCAGACCCGCTTCAACATCTAAACAGATTTGACGATTCAATGGCAAGCGTCCCACAAACGGCACGGCGAATTCTTGCGCCATGCGCTCGCCGCCACCTTCACCAAAAACCAAATCTCGGGCGCCACAATCAGGACAAATATGTACTGCCATGTTTTCTACTACACCTAAAATAGCCACCCCAACTTTATTAAACATTTGAATGCCTTTCTGCACATCGTGAGTCGCCACAGATTGCGGCGTCGTCACCAATAATGCGCCCACCGTAGGAATTTTTTTAGCTAACGTTAGTGCAATATCACCTGTTCCTGGCGGCATATCTAACACTAAATAATCCAAGTCGTCCCACAATGTATCAAACGTTAATTGCTCCAATGCTTTACTAATCATTGGACCGCGCCACACCATGGCTGTTTTTTCATCCACCAAATAACCAATCGACATGGTTTGTAACCCGTGCGCCAAAACAGGTTTGAATTTTTTTTCAGGCGTTAATTCAGGACCATGATGAACGCCCAACATTTGCGGTTGATTAGGCCCATAAATATCGCAATCCAACAAACCAACCCGCGCCCCCATGTGTTTTAACGCTAACGCTAAATTCACTGCCGTTGTTGATTTGCCCACACCACCTTTACCAGAAGCGACGCAAATAATATTCTTCACTTTTGTTAATGCCGGCAAATGCTGTTGCGCTTGATGCGAACGAATTTTTTCATTGATGCCCACTTCAATCAACGCTAAATCGCCCAGCTCTTGCAGATAAGCATGCAAATCTGCTTGCCACTGCAAGCGCAAATCTTCACAAGGAAAACCCAGCTCAATTTTTACGTAAAGACGATCCGCCTCTAATACACAATTTTTGATATTTGACGGTGACAGTAATGGCTGTGCTAACAGTGGGTCAATATAACGCAGCAAATGCGAGATTATCTTGTTTTGGGTCAATTTTGTCATGGGCCAGATTTTACACTATCTTTATTGGAATCCCCAACCTTTAAGGCGCTAAACCTACACAGTGACACAAAAAGCCAGTATCATGTGCCGCTATGCAAAAAAGAAAAATTCTCGCTACCGCAGCACTCGTGTATGCCAACGGTCCGTTGCACCTCGGCCACATGGTGGAGTATCTGCAGGCGGACATTTGGGTGCGCGTGCAAAAACTATTAGGTCATGAATGCCATTTTATTTGTGGCAGTGACGCTCATGGCACACCGATCATGCTCAAAGCACGTCAGTTGAATATCACCGCAGAAACGCTAATTGCGGATATGTATTTACAACATAAAGCGGATTTTGATGCGTTCATGGTCGCGTTTGATCATTTTTACACGACGCATTCTCCTGAAAACAAAGCGCTGACGTATGACATTTTTCAGCGTTTAGAAAAAGCCAATCTCATTCATCTTAAAACCATTACTCAGCTTTACGACAATACCGAAAAAATGTTTTTGCCGGACCGATTCGTTAAAGGCGAATGTCCGCGCTGCAAATCAGCAGATCAATATGGTGATAATTGTGAAGTGTGCGGCGCAAGCTATAGCCCAACTGAATTAATCAATGCTGTATCAGTTATTTCAGGCAGCACGCCCATTCAAAAAGAAACGGAACATGTGTTTTTTGACTTAGCGAAACAACAAACGTTTTTACAACACTATATCTCTACCGACCATTTGCCAAGTGCTATTGCCAATAAACTCAGTGAATGGACCAACGACACTTTACGTGATTGGGATATATCGCGTGATGCACCGTATTTTGGTTTTGAAATTCCTGAGCACGAAGGCAAATATTTTTATGTGTGGTTGGACGCGCCGATTGGTTATATGGCCAGCTTCCAACACTATTGCGCTACACATCCTGCAATTCATTTTGATGAATTCTGGCAAGCGGACAGTAAAACAGAATTGTGGCACTTTATAGGCAAAGACATCGCTTATTTTCATTCCTTATTTTGGCCAGCGGTGCTGCAAGGCGCAGGTTATCGCGTTCCCAGTCGCATTCATGTTCACGGTTATTTAACCGTCGATGGCCAAAAAATGTCGAAATCACGCGGCACTTTTGTCACTGCGCGTGACTACGTGACTACGTTTAATCCAGAATATTTGCGCTATTATTTCGCTGCCAAGTTAAATAGTGAGGCGAGCGATATTGATTTAAACTGGCAGGATTTTATGGCACGCGTTAATGCCGATTTAATTAATAAGTACGTTAACATTGCCAGCCGTTGCGCGGGTTTTATTACGAAAAAATTCGACGGCAAGTTAAGTAATCACTTGGACGATGAAAAATTGTTTGCTGAATTTGTCGATGCAAAAAAATTGATATTGGATTGTTTTGAAAATTTAGAATACAGCAAAGCTGTACGTGAAATTATGCGTTTAGCCGATCGTGCCAACCAATATATTGATCAACAAAAACCGTGGGCGTTAGCGAAAACAGACCCTAACAACACTCAAATTCAAGCAGCATGCACGCAAGGTTTAAATTTATTTAAAGTGCTCACCACCTATTTAAAACCGATACTACCCATAACTACGCTTGCTGTGGAAACTTTTTTAAATTGCGCGCCCTTAAATTTTGGCACGCTTGATCAGCCACTATTAGATCATCGCATTCATTCATTTAAACCCTTGCTCACACGCATTCAGCCTGAGGCGTTAACTCAATTTATTGAAAAAGTGCATGGCCATTAATCCCAACGATGACATTGATGCTTTCCTAACTGAAACACGCCAACCGCAACGCGCGGTAATTCGCGAACAAGAATGTATTGGTTGCGTTAAATGTATTCGAGCTTGTCCATTCGATTCCATCCTCGGTGCGTCAAAACAAATGCACACCGTTATTGAAGACGCGTGCACGGGTTGCGAATTATGTGTGCCGGCCTGTCCTGTTGATTGCATTGACCTAGTAACCACAGCGGCATTAAATCCTGCGCAACAGCAACAAAAAAACACCCAATGGCGTGAACGCTTTGAACAACATCAAGCGCGCTTAAAACGTGAAAAACAAGACACCGCGCGTGATATTGAACCGCTGGCAGTGCGACAACAAAAAATTGCCGAGATATTAAAACGCACGAAAAAGTGACGACGATTCTGTCATTGCGTTCTCGAAACAATCCATAAATAGCTTCAATTGCCAAACATGGATCGCCATGCTTGATGACTCGCTCGCGAAGACGGAAGTGCTTGGCACTAAGGGTTGAGTCTTCAAAGCCCAACACAATCCACTTGCAGCGCCGACTCCTTCTCCTTATAGTCCCTCAATGAACAACGCCAAACGCTTAGAAATTTTTAAACGCTTTCAAGCCGCCAATCAAAATCCGACGACAGAATTAATTTATCGTTCTGATTTTGAATTGTTGATTTCCGTCATGTTGTCCGCCCAAGCAACCGATATCAGCGTTAACAAAGCCACGGCAAAACTCTATAAAGTCGCCAACACGCCACAAGCGATATTAAAATTGGGCGAAGAAAAATTAAAAAATTACATAAAAACCATCGGGCTGTTTAATACCAAAGCTAAAAATATTTTAAAAACGTGTCAGCTATTAGTTAGCCAACACCATGGTCAAGTCCCTCAAACACGTCAAGCATTAGAAGCGTTACCGGGAGTAGGTCGCAAAACCGCTAATGTTATTTTAAACACCGCCTTTGGTCAGCCAACCATTGCCGTGGATACGCATATTTTTCGCGTGGCAAATCGCACTCAGCTGGCACCAGGCACAACGCCACTGGCAGTGGAATTAAAATTAGTAAAAGTCATTCCTAAAGAATATTTAATTGATGCGCACCACTGGTTAATTTTGCATGGTCGTTATGTTTGCACCGCACGTAACCCAAAATGCGCAAGTTGCTTGATTCGTGATTTGTGTGACTACAAAAACAAAACTTAACTTTATTATGGATTCGGTGCGCTTCGAGAAAGCGGCGCTTTGCTAGGAGAACCCTCTTCTTCATCTAATCCAGCAAATAACACCACTTCACCCTCACCTTCACGCTGCCCCCCATCATCTCTTCTTCTACCCAACTCCTTATTAGCCGCCTGCTGATGTTTTTTTAGCGCCAAAACTTGTCTCAGTTGCTCTCTTCTTGCGTGTGCTTTTGCTCGTGCTTCCGCTTGTACTTTTGCTTCTGCTTCTGCTTGTGCTTGTGCTTCTTCTGCCCTTAACGGCACCTGCGAAGCTGCGGGCATCGCTCGTCTCTGGTCAACACTTCTCGTACGACAACTACATAATAACATCATAAAAAATCCTAATAACGGAAATCCAACAAACGTCGCCACTTCGCCATAGCTGAATTTAAAATTTGAAAATTTAAAATCTGTGGCCTGCTCTTTAGCAACCAAGCCCGCACCAAAAAGAAAAGCACCCACTAAAAATATTTTAGTACGCCGCCAAGTGGTTTGTTTGCCATCCCCAATTCGTTGATCGCGTGCCGCGATGGCAAAAAAGGCAATCGCTTGCGCCAAAATAAAAAATGCGGCATACACAAACAGCATGCCGGCAACAGGAAAAGGTTCGTTATTTTTCCATGGCCACGCCACCGTCTTTCCTTTTCCTTCACGCAGCGCCCACCAAATAAGCGCTGAGGGCACATATAAAAACATAAACAGCGCCAGCGCACTAAAAAAATTACCCAACGTAGAAGCATTGTCTCGATTCCTAATTATTCGTTCGCCACAAAAAAAACCACCGCACCCTGTTTGCGCCATTACTTTCTCCTTATGTTTAAGGATTAATTTTGCGCAAACGAAAAACATTAACAATACTCTTGTGTCATAACCGCAACATAAAACACCTTCTCCGCTATCCGCTCATTAAATTTAAGTTAATAAATTTGTTCATCATGATTTTGATTGCAGCGAATAAAAAAGTCTCTAGACTAGCAACCATTCTTTACTTAAGAGGAAACACACATGTTTAATAATAAATTATCTGCTGGTTTTTTTGCAAAAAGCGCCGCTGCAGGCGTAGCTGCTTATGCTAGCGCTGCAGCTATTTGCTCCTTAATACTGTATGGCATCTATCACAACAGCAGTGGTATTAATGCAATGTTTGATGTGTTTGGTGAGCACGGCCCCTTCAGAGAGGATACCACGACCGGCAAGTCATTAAATGTTGCCACACAAGCCGCAGCAACTGGTTTACTCCTTGCCTTATTAGCGGGCGCGGTAAAAGTATTATTCGGTGAAGCAGTGGTTCAAGAACCGCTGCGTGATCGATTGCTGGCTGAGGAAGGTGTTGTCCCAACTGCTACAAGCCCAAGCCAAGGAGGATCTACCTCTGAATAGCAGTAATTTGCTTTATTGTAAAAACCCCGCTGTTGCGGGGTTTTTTGTTTGAAACGAGGGGGAATAATATTAAAAATAAACACCCACTTGCGCTGTCACTAAGTTACGCGTACCACCAACATTCACATCGGGTACGCCGATTTGGGCACCGGTAACCGATCCCGCTGCTTGCACGGCATAATTGCTGTCGTGACGATATTCAATTGACTCCACGGTGTCTTTCCACAGTGACGTGCTCAACAACACCCAGTAACTGTGTTGCGGTAAGTTAAGCGCCAGCCCTTGCCAACTTTGGCCGTAAGCCGCGCCCAATGTCCATGGCTTGCCATCATAATGCCAAGTGTAATCCACCTCCGTGTGCATCGCCGCTGGACGTGCGCCTTGGAAATTAAACGTCATGTCTTGGGCGGCAAAACGTTGTACGGCGGTCATATACTCACCGATGAAATACCAATTACCCACACCCACTTCTAAATGACTGTCGGCACCCGCCACACTGCCACTTAAATTATTACCAGGCTGATTATTCACTCGCACTGTTTGACCAAAACCGCCAAACTGCGTTGATACACCATTGCTGTTATTATTCACCGACAGACCGTTGTTTTGCATACCTTGTGAATCGGCAATATTGGTGACATAACCTAACCCACCTTCAACATGACCAAAACTAGTCGTGTTTTTGTAACCGAGATTCACACCGCCTTCACGAATAAAATTATTACCGGTATTGGTGTCACCATCAAAACCATATAACGCGCCATAAAAACCATTATAAAAGAAACCCAAACGCACTGTAGGTGCTAAAATGCGCATCATAGATAATGTTAATGGCGCGGTTAATAAAGCACTGGAGTAACGACCGTATGGTGCATACATTTGACCAATCGAAAAATAAATCGGCGAACGATCTAAATTACCAATCGTTAAAAAACCACGCTTTAAATAAACTTCGCCACGCGGATTACGTGAACCAGTTGAAGCCGGTGAAGTGTCGTAATCCAATGAGAAAAACGCATTGGCCCACGTGCTTACCATAGGCACTACGTCTAACTCAGCAGTGCTTAAGTTAACACTGCCATTATCTGAACCAGTGAAATTATCGTTATATAAAACTTGGCCTTCCACGCCACCCGAAATTTCAATTAAGGCGCGATTATCTAAAGTGTCGCCCACTTTACTTAATGCTTGTTCTAAGTTTTGACGATGTTGCAACAACGTCATGTCTTCATTCATAGAAGAAATTTCATACAACAAGTCGCTGGCATCATATGCTGTGTTCGCTCCAAACCAAGGAGACGTGGTCACTGTCACACCACGTAAAAAACGGTTCGCCGTTAAATCCGGCTGGGTTTTTTTCGTTGACGCTGCTGGTTTTGCAGCTGCAGTTGATGAGCGCATAAAGCGATGGCGTATTAAATTCTGTGGCCGCGGTTGCTGCTGCTGTGCTTTCAAGCTTTTCACTTGTGCTTCAAGCTGCTGCATTTCAGCGGTTATTTTTGCAATTTTACGATCGGTCGCACTTTGAGTTGGCGCAGCTAAACAAGCTGTTGAAGCGACTAAGCTCGCGACTAAAACCACATAAGGCTTAAGAGCATTCACGGTTACTTCTCCTTTCTTTCTGTTACAATTAAGCCCATGCAAAAAATAACAATAACGCAACCTGACGATTGGCATTGCCACCTTCGCGATGGACAGTATTTACAAAGAACGATTACGGATTGTGCGAGCCGTTTTCGTAGGGCGATTATTATGCCCAACCTCATTCCCGCTGTCACCACTTTAAACCTGGCTCGCGAGTATTTTTTACGTTTACAAAAAATTAATTTAAACAATAAAGTGTTTACACCGCTGATGACGCTTTATCTTACCGACCACACCAGTGCTGAAGAGATCATCCAAGCCAAACAATCAGGCTTGGTGGTGGCTGCCAAGTTATACCCAGCAGGTGCTACCACTAACTCTGCCAGCGGCGTCACTGCTATAAAAAATATTTATGTGGCATTGCAGGCGATGCAAGACAACAACATGGTGTTGTGTGTGCACGGCGAGGTTGTGGGCGACAACGATATTTTTGAACGTGAAACGATTTTTATTAATACCGTGCTCACCCCGTTACTGCGTGATTTTCCTAATTTAAAAATTGTGCTCGAACACATTTCCACTGAACATGCGGTTAACTTTGTGACACAGGCACCAAATAATGTGGCGGCCACCATCACCCCGCACCATCTTATTTTAAATCGTAATGATTTATTAGTTGGCGGCATTAAACCGCACTATTATTGTTTGCCTATCGTTAAAAAACGCCAAGATCAACTCGCTTTAATCACCGCTGCCACTAGTGGCAACCCCAAGTTTTTCTTAGGCAGCGACAGCGCGCCGCACGCTAAAGCAACAAAACAATCGGCTTGCGGTTGCGCTGGCATTTATTCTGCGTGTAACGCTTTAGAAATTTATACTGAGGTGTTTGATAAGCACAATGCGCTAGAAAAACTGGAAGGTTTTACCTCTCGCTTTGGGGCCGAGTTTTATAATTTACCCATCAATAAAGAAAAAATTACGTTAATTAAAAAAGAATGGACCGTGCCCACTGAATTAACTTTTGGCGATGAAGTGGTGGTGCCATTACTGGCTGGAGAAACATTGCAATGGCAGATCGCACTATGAAAATGAAAGAACGGTTCGATGGTTATCTGCCAGTGGTGATTGATGTGGAAACAGCGGGAGTTAATCCGCTAAAAGACGCGTTATTAGAAATCGCCGCGGTTAATATTGATCTCAACGACAGCAACCAATTAATTTTAGGCGAAACGTTTTCCACCCACGTTGAACCGTTTGAAGGCGGCAACATTGACCCAGTGGCATTAGAAATCAACAAAATTGATCCGCATCATCCGTTTCGTTTTGCGATTGCAGAACAAGAAGCGCTAGCAGAAATGTTTGGGTTTATTGAAAAGCAGTTAAAAAAATATCAGTGTCGCCGCGCCGTATTAGTGGGGCACAATGCGCATTTTGATTTGAGTTTTTTGCAAATGGCAATGAAGCGCTGCAAGCTAACTAAATCACCTTTACATGCTTTTACCTGTTTTGATACGGCGACGTTAGGTGGTCTTGCTTATGGCAAAACCGTTTTAGCAAAAATTTTAAAACTGGCCAACATCGAGTTTGAAAAAGAAAAAGCGCATTCGGCCTTATATGATGCCGAAAAAACCGCACAATTGTTTTGCCAAATTGTGAATAATGCCAATCCATGCGGTCATATTTGAGAGCAAGTATTAATGCAATCATTATTTTCTGTAAAAGATAAAATTATTTTAATAACGGGTGCCGCTTCTGGAATAGGGTATCATTTCGCCAAAACCCTTGCACAAGCAGGTGCAAAAGTAGCTATGTGCGGGCGTCGAATTGATAAATTAAATAAAGTTGTCACTGAAATTAATAATAGCGGTGGAACAGCTATTCCTTTTAAATTAGATGTCACGTTAGCTCCAAATATAAAAAATGTTATTAAAGAAATAGAAAATCAGTTAGGCCCAATCGATTGCTTGATTAATAATGCTGGTGTTGATGCGAGAAAAAATATTTTTGAAACCAGTGAAGCTGATTGGCAACCGGTAATTGACACCAACCTTAAAGACCTGGTGTTAGTTACCCAAGCAGTGGCAGCGAGAATGGTAGAAAACAAAAAGCCAGGCAGCATCATTAATATTTCATCGGTGTCAGATGTATTAGCATTTAAAGGGGGAAATCCAGCATATATGCTATCAAAGGCCGGCGTTTCTCATTTTACTCATTTGTTGGCATTAGAATTGGCAAATGTAAATATTAGAGCTAATGCCATTGCACCCGGAGTATATCGAACTGAAATTAATGACGATTTATTTGATACTGAATTAAGTAAAGCCTTAGAAACAAAAATACCGCTCTTAAGATTTGGTAATTTAGAAGATTTAAATGGCGCATTATTTTTGCTTTGCTCAGATGCTTCCAAATATATGACAGGAACCATTATTAGAGTAGATGGCGGATTAGGAATAAATAAGTTAATTTTATAAATGGCAGATGATTTGTCGTTGCCAAAGTGACGACTGGTTTCAGCATTCCTAGCTTATTGCCTACAGCGCATCATTGTGTTGAGTTTCGAAGACTCAACCTACACGCTTTTGCGTCTTCGCCAGTGAACAATAACTTCTTCTGTTAGGCAAGCAAGCGTAACAATCCATGTATTAGCGCTACTAAAAAACATCGGCATATGGATGGCGACGCTCGTTCCTCGCTCGCCATGACAAGGTTTTTTCCATCATCACGAGCGCGTACAATTCTTTTTCTGTCATCACGAGTGAGTCATCGAGCGTCGTGATCCATGTATCAGTGCCAATAAAAAACATCGGCGTATGGATGGCTACACTCGTTCCTCGCTCGCCATGACAAGATTTTTTCCATCGTCACGAGCGCGTGCAATTCTTTTT
>JBGTHB010000089.1:0-9576 GCA_041746415.1 Coxiellaceae bacterium
ATCGCCCACAACACGATGCTGAATAAATTTAAAAGCGGGTTGGCGCGCCAAATTGCCACAAATAACAGGCCGTGTTTCAATCCCGTTTTCTTCGAGATAACTTTGTAGATTATTACGCAATAAGTTATCGCGACACAAAATGGGATAACCAAACCAGGTTGCGTCAACGTTTGGCGTTATTTGCATCGGTAAAAAATAACCTTTATTAATCTCTTCCCTAAAGGCCTGTGTCCACAGGTTGGCAATTTCCACTCGTCTTTGATTAAATCTTTCGAGCTTATCAATTTGCAATAAGCCAAACGCCGCATTAATTTCTGTAGGCCGCAAGTTAAAGCCTGTATTAATAAATAAAAAACGCGGATCTATATCTGGATAGTTAGACTCAACTGCAACACGATTTTTCAAATGACGCGTCCATCCATGCGCTCTCTGTGCACGAAAAATCTCTGCTAGCTCAGCATGCTTAGTCACAACCATACCACCCTCTATGGTTGTAATGTGATGCGAAAAGAAAAATGAATACGTGCCTATATCACCCAGTGTGCCAACAAATTGCTCGTTATAGCGCGTACCCAATGCTTCACAGGTATCCTCAACAATCCAAAGTTTATTTTCTTTAGCAAAGTTCGCCACAAAATCCATATCTACAGCGTTACCCAAAACATGCACAGGACAAATCACTTTTGTACGATCAGACAAAGCGCGTTGTATTGAAGCAGGATTCATTTGCAGTGTCAGCGGATCACAATCCACCAGCACAGGTACGAGCCCTGCTTGAACGATTGGCCAAATAGTGGTTGACCATGTCACAGAAGGCACAATCACTTCATCACCTGGATTTACTTTTTGCTTGCCATCAATATCAGGACATAGTGGGTTTACAAGCGAAAAAAATGCCAACAAATTTGCACTAGAGCCTGAGTTCACAAAAACAGCTTCTTCTGCACGCATGTATTTTGCGAATTTTTCTTCGAACTCAAAACACTTGTGCGACATCGTCACGTGTCCACAACGCAGCACATTAATGGCAGCCTGAATCTCTTCCTCATTAAATGTCGGTGCATTCAGAGCGATTGTAGGTTTTACGCTAGTTTCCAAATTCATATTTATCCTTTTTTTAACGTTATAAAATAAACATCACAGTTTTGTTTAATGTTTTAATTGATGATTGTTGTGTAAATTTGAGATAGCTGTCACCATTAAGTATCCGTTTACCACTTTAAATCAATGAAAAAACTCTAAATTTATCATGCGCCTTCAACAATAACCCTGCTAAGATCCAACCTAACCACAAAAAATGGCTCACATTATCCTTTATCATCAGGCATCAAGCAACCTATAATTGACACGCGAATTGTCTCTAAATTGACTCATAAAAAAGCAACCGAGGAATAAAAAGTTAAGCATGGGGGTTAACGAACGACGCGGCTAGCTACAGGCGATACAAGTACAGTATCGAAAAGCGGATAAGACACTGGAAAGTGTCTTATTTTAGATTGATTTTGTGCGGTACATGGTTACCAAGGTACATATGCCATTCGTCTTTTAAAGCGACGCGAGCATGGTCAAGGCAAGCTATGAGTCATAGCCGACTTAAATCTGAGCAAAGATAAGCACACTGCCAAAACACCAGCCCTGCCAATACCAAGAAACAAAAGGCAAATAGGTAAGCCGGCTGAGCGACTAAACATATTTAAATGCAATGCTATTACCGCAAGTAAACAACTTTTCGAGCCGAGAATCCGAAAGTAGCTCTGATTTAACAAAGCGCGTTACATCAGGCCATGCTTTACGAGCATAATCATCAATAAACAATATTCCATCCTTGTTAAGCATTTCAATATAATTAGTAACGTCTGATTTAATTCCTCTGTATGAATGATCTCCATCTACAATGATAAGATCATATAATTTAACTTGAGCAGCTTTAATAGCACGTATATCAGTACTGTAATAAGGTATTAAAGTAACTTTATCATCTGGCACCTGACTAAGCTTTCTGTTTTTCTCAAATATCTGCTCAGTGACATGAACACCAGATTGCTTGTCAATCGCATCACCATAGTAACCATGAAACGGATCAATTGCCGCAAGTTGAATATCAGAAAAATAACCTTTGCATTGGTCAAACAGTATAAATAAACCCAAACCAAACAGACTACCTATTTCCAATACATTAACCATTTGCTTATTAATGGAACGAAGCGTCAAAATGCGAATAATAGCATCAAAAATTCTGCATGCTAATCTACCATGGCAGTAGCTCTCTAAATTGATCACTGCCTGCATCATTCGCCTTATCTCACAAATTTGCAACTCAACCTTAAGCTCTTTAGCCAAACATAATAGCTTTCGAATTTCTGCTGAGTTCAATCGACGGCTATGCTTTCTTGAAAAAAATAAACTAATCGGAAAAAGCTGTCGCACCAACTGAAATAACATAGAAACACTCACAGTGAAGAAGTGTTCATACTACGAGCAATTTTTTGAAGCATCAAGGTTTTTATTATTCTAAAACTCCGTGACAGATATTTCCTCAGCTAAATTTACACCAAGCAAAGAATTTTGAGCGCAACCATTCACATTAACCCATAAGAAAAGGTAACCAGAAGCTACAATTGTTACCTTTCCGGTAGCTATTCGCCAACGCAAAATGCGCTTTTATAAATATAAGTAACAGAGTAAAATCACATGATTAAAATTTAATCATGAACACAGCATAGGTGGTAAAAAATGATTTCAGTTATCCTGCCTGTTAAAAATAACGCTGAAACCATTGCCGGAGCACTTCTTTCTATCTTACATCAATCTATTGAGGAGCTTGAAATTATTGTCATTGATGACCACAGTAACGATAACACAGTAAATATCATTAATGAAATCGACAAATCTTACCGCAAGATAACCGTATACAAAAATGAAAATGGCACAGGTATTGCATCTGGTTTAAATCTAGGGCTAAACAAGGCCAAATTTGAATTTGTGGCTAGAATGGACGCCGATGACGAAGCGTTACCAAAACGCCTTGAGCAACAACTTAATTATTTACAAGCTAACAAAAATGTAGCTGTTGTTGGCGGTCAAGTATTGCTTATGGGTCAAACAACCAAACAAGATTGTGTGCTGAATTATGAAACGGACCCAACTAAAATAAATTCTCTTCTTTTAAATTATAGTGTTTTAAATCATCCATCTGTAATGTATCGCAAATCCGCTGTACTAAAAGTGGGAGGATATCGTGAATTTTTCAAAAATGCAGAAGACTATGATCTTTGGCTAAGGCTTTTAAGTGCCAACTACGAAATTGCCAATCTCTCTCAACCACTACTGCGCTATAATTTATCGCTTGGTGGGGCCACCATTTCCAAACGCTGGGTTCAATATATTTATCATCGCATGGCTCAACATGCGCATTACTATCCAGAAGACAAACTGAATGAGGCACTTTATAAAGAAATTGAACAACGCTACCACTACCTCTATGATCATTACACCGTATCTACCTACGCCTTAACACTAGATTGGTTACTGAAAGCTAGACAATATAAAAAAGCATGGGCGCTTTTGAAATTAATACCAAAAAAATGGTCTTACTATTCTATAGCAAAAATCGTTACCGCCGTTTTTAACGGAATATTCCGTTTAAAGTACTGTCCTTATGTCAAAAAATTTTATACTCCATATAAAAACGTGAGCGACACGCGAAATTAATAACTTAGCCTCAATGATCGACAAATTTTAAAGTTTTGATCGCAATGAATTTTCACAAGTTCCCTTTACAGTTAGAAAAGGCTGTGACGACCAATATCCTCTTAAGCTATCCACCATAGTTGCAATATCAATACTCGCCTGCCAAGGCATTTGCTTGCTTTCCAATTGGTCATTAACCAAACAGCTCTGCACTTCACGAATCTCATATTCAAAACCATTACACTCATGAGGAAAACAAAACGTAGACATAACACCCTCATTAGATTGTAATTTTACTTCTTGTGCACACCAAAAATCTGGAATACTAATTCGCCCTGTTGTGCCAATTAAAATAGCATCTTGTGGCGTAGCTAAGTTAATAGCTGAGCTAAGCAATGCTATTTGCCCATTCTCATAACCAAATAAATATGCTGATGCCTCATCCACACCTGTAGCACCTATATAAGCTGTACTGCTTATCTGCATTGGCTGCCCTAGGAAAATTGCAGCTAAATGCAAAGGATAAACGCCGACATCCAGAATAGCTCCGCCCCCTAGGGCACTATTCAAATGTCTGCCCAACTCATCACCTGTTGTTTTAAACCCGAAGTCTGCCTTAAGCATTCGCAGCTCACCAATCTCGCCTTGCAAAACCAGTTCACGTGCTTTGAGAATTGCGGGAAAAAATCGCATCCACATTGCTTCCATTAAAAACAAATTGTGCTTTTTAGCCAGCTCAGTTAGCTCTATTGCTTCATCAGCAGTGACAGCCATCGGTTTTTCACATAACACCGCTTTGTTATTTCTAAGACAAGCTTTAACAGAAGAAACGTGTTGAGAAGTACAATTTGCGACATAAACAACATCTATATCTGACCTTGAAAGCAACTCATCATAATTTTCATAATAATGAGATGCGCCAAATTCATGAGCGTATTCTTTTGCACGCCCAGAGTGCGAAGAAGCAAACGCAACTAATTTAGCGTTCTTATCCTGCTGCAGCGCGGTCGCAAATCGTTTAGCAATATAACCGCAGCCAATAACTCCCCAACGAATTTCAGTTCTCATCACACCTCCTGATTACAGAATTTCTGCAACAGCACCTCATATTCTTGAGACATTTGATGCGCGGTCTTGCGCTGTTGAGTAATAAGCGTTTGATGTGCACGCAACAACAGTTCGCGATTTTCTAAAAGTGCATCCAACTGAATTCGTAATTGTTCTGCACTTGGCGCTATTAAAAAACCAAAAGTTTCATTCACCCGCTCGCAAAGCGCACCAACTTGGCTTGCAATGACTGGAATGCGAGCATGTAATAATTCCGTCAAGGTATAGGAATAGGTTTCAGGAACCAAAGGAAAAACCAGCCCCACGTCAGGAGCAATGCGTCGAAGAATCTCTGGCAACTCTTGTTGTTCGTAGCTTGGAATAATTTCTTTTGCCCATGCTTGCGCTACTCTATAGCCAGACTCTCCACAACCCATCACATAAATATCAATTTGATCTTTATAATCAGGCAAAACTTTCTCAAGTATCGCCCACCCTTTATACCAAAGGTGACGGCCCAAAAAAACCAATCTTAACTTTCGCCCTGGTACTGCACCACCAAAACAATCTAAAAATTCGGTAGACAATCCATGTGGCACAACATTGATAGGAAATTCTGACAAGCGTGGCTCAATTTTACAAATTCGACTCGCTGTGTCTTGGGTTGGCGCAACAAAAATCAAGCTATTAGCTCGTGAAACAAAAGCATTTCGAACTGACACAAATTTCTCATACGAAACGCCGCCGTATAAATTTGTAGCTGGATTAGAAGCAATGCACTTTTTCAAATCACTAGCGTGGCAACGTTGGCAAGGTTGATTAAAATAACCAAACGTTCCTGCACAAACATACACAAAATCATGTAAAATAATCACTTTTTTAATCGGCAAGTCTAATAAATCTAATGAATAACCAAATAATGTAGAAACGTACATAGCATCAATATGATAGTTCTTCACCAATTTTAAAACCCATTGATAAAGTTCTGCCGATACTAAATCAATTTTTTCAATGATCTTAGTCGTAGGCACAAAAGTATCAAGCACCTTACCACTACCATCATAAAAAAAATAACGCTGCCCATAAACAGCCTCTGTTCCGTCCCAATTAATGAGATAAGACGGCTCCTCATTGCCGGCCATGTGATCAGTCACCCATCGAACCAAACCACCGGGCCAATAATGTGCTATATGCAGTATAACCATTATAAAATAGCCGCCTAATTAAAAGTTACAAAATATCACGCCATTTACTTGCAGCAATTCTGATGTGATGATTCGCCACCACATCATCATACGCATTTTGCGCAAGTTTTTTTCTCAATGAAACATCCTCATGCAGCTCCTCAAGAGCCGAAATCCAAGCTGCCGCTGTATTGTCAACTAATAATCCCGTTTCGCGGTGCTGAATAACTTCACGATAAATTGAGGCATTGGAATAAATCCCGGGTATACGTGTGGCTCCGTATTCGAGATATTTTATTGGTGTCTTGCAATCAGAAAACAATTGGTGGACTGGATCCTCTTCTGCAGAACCCAATGGAATAATTGAAAATTCTACTTGGTTTTTCATTAACCAAATTTTATGCTTATCCCATGGCAAAGAACCTAAAAACTGATATCGAGCGAAATTTTCCATGTACTGCTCAGAATCACCAAAAATCTTAAAATCAATTTCTTGATGCTGCTGTAAAAATTGGTTAAATACCGTCAAAAAGTCCTCACGAAACGAATTAATTTTGATGTTATCGCCATTAGTAAACAGAACAGTAGAGTAAAGTGGTCGGTATTCAGCCTTGCTGTACTTATCTGTATTAATTCCAGTTCGAATCACAATAGTATTTTTTGTAACAAAGTCATTTTCTATAACTGCTTTCAATGCAGCCGTTGATGCCACTACCACATCAGCTGCTTCAATATGTTCTTTGCAGTAGTTAAGATTTTTCATATAAATAAAAGCGGCACTGTCTTCAGTAAAACGATGAATTAAATCATCAATATCATAAAT
Organism: Coxiellaceae bacterium; assembly: GCA_041746415.1. GTDB lineage: Bacteria > Pseudomonadota > Gammaproteobacteria > Coxiellales > Coxiellaceae > JBGTHB01. The sequence continues at coordinate 6,745 of JBGTHB010000089.1, forward strand.
AATCCGTGCCCCAACTTTTTGCGCCAAATGTAATACCCTAATCGAATCTTCAGTATTGTGCTTACAAAAAATGACAGTGTGATAATTACCTATATTGTCTTCTCTAACTTCGTTAGTCTTAAGCACATCGACAGCTAGCGGTGCTCCAGCATGCTGCTCCAGATAAGCTAAAGGTTCATAGACGCGACAAAAAATACTGCGCGAAGGCGTATAGGCCTGACTACTTAATGAACCTCTTGCAACAACTAAAATCTTGGACACTGCCTTCGCCTTTATAAAATTATTTTTGATGCTGCGTCCATCCACAGCCAGGCATGCTCAACAATACTGGTTAAATCAGAATGCTTTGGTGTCCAATCTAAAATCTCATGTGCTAAAGTGGAATCAGCCACCAACATAGCTGGGTCACCTGCTCGCCGTTGCGCAACAATCTGACGAAGCTTTTTACCCGTCGTGGCCTCAACTGCATCTAAAACTTGCTTAACAGTGTAACCTTTTCCATTTCCCAAATTAAAACAAGCTGTACTACCACCTTTTAATAGATATTGCATCGCTAAAAGGTGAGCTTCACACAAATCTAAAACGTGTATGTAATCACGAACACATGTTCCATCCTGAGTATCATAATCTGTCCCAAATATTTTCATCTCTTTTTTATCTGACATTGCTGCTCTTAATGCAACGGGTATTAAATGGCTCGCGTCATCCGCATTAAATCCAGTGCGTTGCCGTGGGTCCGCACCAGCCGCATTAAAATATCGTAGACTAACGGACTTTATTCCATGCGCAATATCATAGTCATGCAAGGCTTGCTCACACATTAATTTTGATGAACCATATGGATTAATTGGATTTTTTACATGACCTTCATCAACAGGCAAGTACTCTGGCTCACCAAATATGGCTGCTGTAGAAGAAAAAATTATATTTCTAACAGCATGACGATTCATTACGTCCAGCAAAATCAGCGTATTGGTGAAGTTATTTTGGTAATATTTTGATGGAGCACGCACTGATTCATCTACCTTAATCGAGGCCGCAAAGTGCATCACTAGATCAATTTTTTTCTGGCAAAACAACTCGTCTAATTTTTTTTCATCACCAGTACTAATTGGAAAAAATGGCACAGATGAAGGTATACGCTCTCTTAATCCAGTGGAAAAATCATCAACAACAGTAACTGAGTAACCTGCGTCGAGCAATTCCAAGAGCATATGAGAACCAATATAGCCCGCACCACCGGTCAGTAAAATGTGTATAGAAGAATTCATATCGCTCACTAAAGCAACCTTATATTAATGAAGAATCATTACTGGCAGCAGAATAGCACCGTGTGTTTTTGAGTGTCAACTTATGAACCAAGCCTAATAATGCCTTCACAAACCCAGGGCTTCGCAATACAAGGCATGGTAATCACGACTCATTTTCTTAGTGGTTAAATAATCAACAAACCGTTTACGCGCACTGTGTGAGAACCGCTGGTAATCGCTACAATAAAACAACTGTTCCATAGCCGCTCTCAACGCCACCGAGTTGGCTGGCGGCACCACAATCCCCGTCTCGCCCTCTTTATTAACAAACGTCGTCCCAGTATGTAGATTGGTTGAAATAAGCGGTTTACCAAACATCAAGCCTTCTACCAACATATAGCAATAGGCTTCATTACGTAAATGCGCAGCCGACACCACTGCAAAAGCACCTTTATATAGGCCATATTTTTGCTCATCACTGACTTGGCCCAATAATTTCACATTGCTTAAGCCAAGCTCACTAATTTGCTTTTTTAGTGCTGGGTAACATGGACCATCACCGGCGATAATGAGGTCGTAATCAACCACACCGCGCATGGCGTCTATTAAATAATTCAGTCCCTTATAATGACGCAACACACCTAAAAAAAGGAAATACGGTTTAGGGTGGGAGTAACCCTCAATTTTGTCGTTGTATTTATCAACTAACCCAATCGGCACTACTTTAACTTGATGTCGAACTTCTCTTAAAATTTTTGACGAATCCACATAATTTTGTGATGTGGCCACAATGGCAGATGCCTTTAAAAAAAAACGCTTCATGAATGGCGCATACACCGGCATAAAAAGTTTTTGACGGATAATATCACTGTGATAGGTAATCACATAGGGCTTTTTAACTTTTGCAAAAAGACTTAACAAATCAGCAAATGGCCAAGGAAAATGATAATGAATAATATCAAATTGCTGCGCTTTTTGCACAAAGTGCTTAAACATAGATAAACTAAGCGGACAAGAAAAACCTTCCCACGTTTTAGGATAGAAAGTGCTTGCGATGCCATTATGATTATGCGTTACAATATTTTTTTCATTATGGATACTAAGAACCTCACTTTGGACACCTAACTCTTTTGCATTAATGCACAAAGTCTCGATACATTTTTCAATGCCACCAAAACTTAATGGATAATAGGTTTTGTAAACATGCAATATTTTCATATGAGCTTTGCAAACTGCTCTGACTTCGTGCGCCCATAAATATCATCAAAACGCACAATATCATCTTCACCAAGATAATCACCCACCTGCACCTCAATGATATGCAATGGCACATCCTGTAAATTAATCAAGCGATGCTTGGTCAATTTAGGAATATAAGTTGATTCATCCACACACACCTGGAACTCTTTTTCACCGCACACCACATTTGCAATACCTTGCAACACCACCCAATGCTCTGAACGGTGATGATGCAATTGTAACGACAGTTTGGCACCGGGTTTTACCACGATATGTTTAACCTGAAAGTTTTCAAATTGAATCACACTTTCGTAACTTCCCCACGGCCGGTGCACTTTTAAAT
>JBGTHB010000090.1:0-6649 GCA_041746415.1 Coxiellaceae bacterium
CAAAAGTCACACGCGATAAATTGTGTTTGGAGTTAGACGCGCATTATCCACAATATGGTTTTGCACAACACAAAGGGTACGGCACAAAAAATCACTTAATGGCTTTGACGAAATTTGGTCCTTCTGCTTGCCACCGAACCAGTTTTGCTCCTGTTAAAGCTTGTTTAACGTCTATTGATTCGCGCCAACTTGTTAAATAATGTAGCGGCAAATGAAAGCCCATGTTATGGCGAGCGAGGTACGAGTGTCGCCATCCATACATCGATGTTTTTTAGTAGCACTGATACATGGATCACGACGCTCGATGACTTGCTCGTGATGACGGAAAAAGAATTAGGCGCGCTCGTGGTGATAGAAAAAATCATGTTATGGCAAGCGAGGTACGAGCGCCGCAATCCATATGATGATATTTTTTATTGGCACTTTTATCCTTGGCGTTTGTTATGAGAAAGGACGTTAGCACCGTTTCAAAGAGCGCCCAGGCGATATTTTAAGTAGTTTTATGAAAAAACATTATTACGATATTTGCGATGCAGTAACAGTAGAATAATTAAATTTGCAGGAACAATTAAATCGTAATAAAAATTGGCGCTATAAAAAACGTTGTCAGCACCTTGGTTAGCAAACATTAAATAAAGATTGACAATGGCATTACCCCAAAACAACGCTGTAACAATTACTGTCGTAGCCACACGGTAACCGTGACTGGAACGAAATGAAAAAATTCCGGCAATACTCAACGCCAGATAAACCAACACAGATTGATATTCATAACTACGAATGGCTGCTACGTAAAGATAAAAAATAAACTGCCATACACCAGCAAAGCCAACGGCAAATAACATGATATAAGCAATTAAGGTATTTATATTATGACGACGTTGTTGATGACGACGGCGAGTGCTGATGATGGTGGTGCTGATGATCAGTGCCACAATGTACATTAAACTGGGGAAATATTGTGTTAGTAAGTAAAGCGATGAGTGTACAACTTGGTCCATCAGTAATCCTTTAGTGAGGCCACATAACTATTGCCATGTTATAAGGAAAGCGGTATGCAGTCAAAAGGTATTCACGCTCAGGTGAGCGTGGTAAGCAAGCAGTTGATGTACACCAACGCACGCTGCGCTGCTTGAAGTGTAGCAGGCATATACCCTAAACTAAATTCACATGCAGTGCTCATGGCTTGCTTGGGTGTAGCTTGGTAGCAGCAACGATATTTCATTATGATGGGAGGAAGAGTATGAGCGACAAACGGCAAGTGGTGATTCTGTGTGGTGGGCAATCTACGGAGCATGAAATTTCTTTGCTTTCGGCTAAAAATATTATCGCAGGATTTGATCCGCATAAATACGATCTCCACATTATTTACATTAATCATGCAGGCCAATGGGCAATAACGCGCGAGCTGCAAGCATTTTGCCAAGCTGCTACCTCACATGAATTACAACACAATGTTATGTTCACGCCGTTAACACTAAAGCTGGGTGGAAGTGAACCGTTTGGTTTTGCACTGGATTGTATTTTTCCCGTGTTGCATGGCACGTTTGGTGAAGATGGAACGATGCAGGGATTATTAGCGTTACTGCAAAAACCATATGTAGGGTGTGACGTATTAAGCTCAGCAATGGCTATGAATAAAGCCGTGGCAAAAGAATTGTTACAAGCTAATGGAATAAACGTCGTGCCGTGGATTGAAATTCCGCATCATCTGGTTAGCGATTATCACTACCACGATGTGGCCAAAAAATTGGGTGAAGTACTGTTTATTAAACCTGTTCACTTAGGTTCATCTGTGGGTATTCACAAAGTGAGCAACCAAACCCAATGGCAAAATGCCTTAAATGACGCATTTCGTTTTGACGATAGCGTTTTAATAGAGTCAGCTATAACTGGACGCGAATTAGAATGCGCTGTGCTTGGTAATGAAGCACCGCGTGCTTCATTACCCGGCGAATTGATGACATCGCACGAATTTTACAGTTATACGGCCAAATACCATGATGAACAGGGCACAAAATTTGTTATACCGGCTGCGTTGCCAGCGGAAGTGTTAACACGCATTCAGCATACAGCTATAAAAGCATTTAAAATTTTACGTGGCTTAGGAATGGCAAGAGTGGATTTTTTTCTATCCGATGCCAACCAACTGTATGTAAATGAAATAAATCCCATTCCGGGATTTACCAATATTAGTATGTATCCCAAAATGTGGGCAGCATCGGGCATGAGCTATGCACAATTATTGGATGAGTTAGTTGCACTTGCTATTGACTGGCACACTAAGCAGTCTCATTATCAACGAGCTTATCAACCGGAGCACATTTCGACACAGGTGCGGAATGCCTAAATGAAAATGATCTGCAAATTGGCCGTTATTGCCCATTTCAACCCATAGGCTGAGAAGTTACAAAATGATTAATGCTTTTGCACATTTACAATTGCACAGTGAATATTCCATTATCAATGGCACCATTCGTATTGATGAATTAATTGCGCAAACCAAAAAATCGGGTATGACAGCAGTAGCGTTGACTGATCATATGAATTTATTTGGGTTAGTTAAATTTTATCGCAATGCAATTAGTAACGGTATAAAACCCATTATTGGTGCGGATATTGTGTGGCAAGAAGATAAAACATTATTTCGTGCTACGTTGTTGTGCCGTGATCAACAAGGTTATAAAAATCTGACTGAGCTGTTGTCTAAGGCGTATTTAGAAGGCCAGCAAAATGGCCGTGCGGTGATTCAAAAAAAATGGCTACAACAATATTGCGCCGGCTTAATCATGTTGTCTGGCGGTGTGTATGGTGATATTGGTCAGTTGCTGTTAAAGGAAAACACCGCGGCAGCTGTGAAGGCAATTCAGCAGTGGCAGCATTATTTCGCAGATGCGTTTTACTTAACTTTGCAGCGTACTGGCCGTGCACATGAAGAAACCTATATTCAGCAAGCGTTAGAATTAGCTGAAATTACTAATGTGCCTGTTGTGGCCACTAATGCGGTTTGTTTTTTAGCGCGTGATGATTTTGAAGCGCATGAAGCTCGCACATGTATTCACGCCAGTTATGTATTGGATGATCCAAAACGACCACGCCATTATAGTGAACAACAATATTTTAAATCGCCACAGACCATGACTGAATTGTTTTCAGATATTCCTGAAGCACTAGAAAATGCCGCTGAAATTACGCAGCGTTGCAATGTAACCTTAACTTTGGGCGAAGTGTTTTTACCCGACTTTCCTATTCCAGCAAATATCACCTTAGATAGTTATTTTCGTCAGCAAGCACACCAAGAATTGCAACGGCGATTGCAACAAACAAACATCATCGAATCGTTACAACAGCAAAAATACACTCAACGCTTAGAAAATGAATTAGACGTTATTATTAAAATGGGTTTTGCTGGTTATTTTTTAATTGTGGCAGATTTTATTGCTTGGTCAAAACAAAATGACATTCCAGTTGGACCGGGTCGTGGCTCAGGTGCGGGTTCCTTAGTTGCGTATGCACTTGGCATTACAGAATTGGACCCATTGCAACATGACTTACTGTTTGAACGCTTTTTAAATCCTGAGCGTGTTTCACTGCCTGACTTTGATGTGGATTTTTGTATGGAAGGGCGCGACCGCGTTATTGAATACGTAGCGCAACGTTATGGACACGCGGCAGTGGCGCAGATTATTACTTATGGCACCATGGCCGCAAAAGCAGTGGTACGCGATGTGGGTCGGGTATTAGGCATGCCATACGGTTTTGTGGATAAGATCGCCAAATTAATTCCGTTTGAACTCGGTATGACGTTAGATAAAGCACTGGCGCAAGAAGCACAATTACGCGAACGATATGAGAGTGAAGAAGAAGTCACTACGCTCATTGATTTAGCGCTTAAGTTAGAAGGTATAACACGCAATGCCGGTAAACATGCTGGTGGTGTCGTGATTGCTCCAGGAAAACTGACTGACTTTGTGCCGCTGTATTGTGAAGAAAACGGCGGACATGTGGTAACGCAGTTTGATAAAGACGATGTCGAAGCGATTGGGCTTGTTAAATTCGACTTTTTAGGTTTGCGTACACTTACTATTATTAATTGGGCGCTGAAAAACATTAATAAAAAACGCGCCAAATTAAATGAAGCGCCTTTAACTGTGGATCGTTTACCGATACACGATGATAAAACATTTGATTTATTAAAAAGCTGCGCCACCACCGCCGTATTCCAATTGGAATCACGCGGCATGAAAGATTTAATTCGTCGCTTACAACCCGATTCGTTTGAAGACATTACGGCATTAGTTGCTTTGTTCAGACCTGGTCCATTGCAGTCTGGAATGGTGGATGATTTTATTGATCGCAAACACGGTCGTGCAGCAGTTGCTTATCCCCATCCTGAGTTGGAACCTATTCTCAAGCCCACTTACGGTGTCATTTTGTATCAAGAACAGGTTATGCAAATCGCGCAAGTATTAGCAGGTTACTCGTTAGGTAGTGCTGATATATTGCGTCGCGCCATGGGTAAGAAAAAAGCGGAAGAGATGGCAAAGCAACGTGAAATTTTTGTAACGGGTGCCACACAACGTGGCATAGCCACCGCACTTGCAGCCAGCATTTTTGATTTGATGGAAAAGTTTGCAGGCTACGGTTTTAATAAGTCGCATTCTGCTGCTTACGCTTTAATTGCGTATCAGACCGCATGGTTAAAAGCACACTATCCTGCCGAATTTATGGCAGCGGTGTTGTCATCCGATATGGATAATACTGACAAGGTAGTGGCATTTTTGGAAGAATGCAAAAATATGGGGTTAAAAGTGTTACCGCCCGATATTAATCGCGGCTTTTATAAATTCACAGTTAATGATCAAGGTGAAATTGAATACGGTTTAGGTGCAGTAAAAGGGGTGGGCGAAAATGTAATTGAACAATTGGTCTTGCAAAGAAATGTTAAGCCGTATGTTGATTTATTTGATTTTTGTCAACGTTTGTATCAACACAAGTTATCCAGACGTGCTATTGAACCGTTAATTCGTGCTGGTGCAATGGATTGTTTAGGACAAAATAGGGCGGTTTTATTAGCGACAACCGATCGCGCCTTAAAGGCAGCAGAACAAGCCGCAAAAAATAGCTTACAAGGACAAACCGATTTATTTGGTGGCATGAATGATATTGTTACGGCTGTGGATTATGTGGCAGCAAAAGCATTGTCTCAAACTGAAATTTTAAAAGGCGAAAAAGAATCACTAGGGTGGTATTTAAGTGGTCATCCGTTTTCATTGTGCGCACTTGAGCTTAAAAATATTGTTCACACTAGCATTAAACAATTAGCGCCCACAGATACACCAGTGCGCATTGCTGGTGTGATGTTAGGTGTGCGTCACATCATGACGCGTAAAGGCAAACGCATGGCTATCTTAACGTTGGAAGATGAAAGTGGACGCCTTGAAGTGACGCTTTTCAGCGAGATTTTAGAAAAAATTCAACGTGAATTAAGTGAAGCAACGGTGTTTCTTGTAAAAGGCAAAGTGGCACGGGATGATTATAATGGCGGAGTGAGAATGGTGGCTGAAGCGATTTTATCGTTAGATCAAGCGCGGTTGCAATTAAGTAAACGTTTATTAATTAAAGTAGCGCAACCACATCAAGTTGAAACATTACTTAACGAGCTACCAAAAATCATTGCCAACGATGCCAAAGGTAAAACCCCAATCAGCATTGCTTACACAGCAGATCAAGCGCAAGCAGAATTGAAGTTGGGTGAAGAGTGGCAAGTGCGTCCCACGCAGCAACTGTTAGAGCACTTACGTGAGTTGTGCGGTAATGAGAGTGTTGTTTTGGAATACTAACTTACTCATGTAGGGTTTTTAGCGTGGCTTGGTGGCGGCGTATGAACTAAGTTTACACCTCCACCATTGGCAAATAGTTCAGGCGTCCAGTTTGATTTTGGTTTTCTTATAGCGATTTCAGCGTTACGCATTACAAATTCCGCAATCATCTTTGCATTACAGTTTTGGAATAATTCTTTTTGTCCAGAAACAGTTGTCTCACCGCTTTTGAGTATTAATTTTTTTGTGCCATGGCAAAATAATGTTTCGAGTTCATTTTCAAGTGTGGTTTTTTCATCAGGCCTGGTTGGAAATTTATTGAGTGTCTTTTCGATATTGGCATTATGTGTTTTTATTTTAGCAATAATTTCATTGAAGTAATTTTGAAGCGCCTTATTTTTATTAAACAATTTGCCTAGGCCGCCAATGCCATCCATAATACGTTGGTTTAAACCCGGTTTTTGCAAATGAGCAGACGCAACCATAAGACATTTAACGTAATCTTGAAAATAGGTATTAGCGCTTTCGTTACATGCATTAATCAACTTGCCCAGTTCGTTGTTAAAATCAATGATGCCTTGATGACTCATCCAATTACTACAGCTGCTACCAAAAGCACCATTTTGATTTAATAACGCACTGCTCAATAAAAATGCCAATGGGCTGGTGTTAATTTTTTCTGGATCAAGTTGCAACAGCGCTGGTCTATCATCTCCCTCATCGTCTTCGTCTTTGTGACCGCCAGCAAATTCGTGATCAATTAATGCGAGCTGGGAGAAATTAGCATTTGCTATTAAGTTTCCACTTCGATCCATATCCCATGTGAT
>JBGTHB010000091.1:0-3030 GCA_041746415.1 Coxiellaceae bacterium
CCGATACGTTGTGAGTCAACTGCTGAGCACATAGACTGCAAAATTTCCAGCACAAATCGGGAATGATTTTCGGGCGAGCCGCCATACTGATCGTTTCGGGTGTTGGTGTGTTTGTGGAGAAATTGGTCGATTAGGTAACCATTAGCACCGTGTATTTCTACACCATCAAAGCCAGCTTTTAGTGCGTTGGTCGCTGCTAATGTAAACTGTTTTACTAGTGATGCAATTTCTTTAGTGCTCATTGCTTGAGGCTGGCCATATTCGATATTCGTTAGTGGTAATCGCCCAGCAGCTTTGAGAGCAGATGGCGCTAAAGGGTTGCTTCCAGCAAGGTATATTGGATGCGAGGCTCGGCCAACGTGCCAGAGCTGCAAAAAAATTTGGCCATTATGCGAATGGATTTGATCTGTAATTTGATGCCATGCTGAAATTTGGTCCTCATTATATATTCCAGGCACGTGGGGATAGCCTCTGCCGCTAGGGCTTATTATTGTGGCCTCGGTTATAATTAAGCCTGCATTGGCGCGTGTTGCATAATAGGCAGCCATTTTTAAATTTGGCACAGCATCAGTTGTTGCAAAGTTGCGTGTCATAGGCGCCATAACAATGCGATTGCGTAATGTGATTCTATCGTTCAGTTTGTAGGGTGAAAGCAGTACACTTTTCATAATAATAAGACCATTAAGTTATCTATACCCATTTCACTTGAAGTTGCGATAAATCGTAACTTCAAGTGGGGCAGGTATACTTTATTATAAAGAGTTAAATTACGCTTTACATTGCGGACTCGGTGTTAAACATTTTGTTACATACTCCCCCACTTTCTTTGCGGGGCTCTCACCATCACCCATGAGGGGAAAAAGAAGACTGCTGTTGTGTATCTGTCCATCAAGAACATCGACGCTGGCTTCACCGCCTTTAATTTGAATCGCCGTAGCAAACGCCTCCGAATCAGCTTTGAATGCGTCGCCGCTGCCTGTAATTAAGTGTGTAGGTGGTAAATGTGGAAGAGCAGGATGAATTAAGGGATTGTAGGAAGGATTGCGTTTGATGCTGTCTACTGTCTCAGACTCTGGAAGACAAAGTTGAACAAATTGGATGTGTGTGGCGGGATCAAACATAAAATCTTCTTTGGCTTCTAGTGGTGGTTGGCCGAGCCTAAATACACCGCTTATAATTATCTGCCCTGTAACGTTAAGCTCTGCTTTGTCATCGGTTGAATTTAGGGTGATCAGTGCAGCAAGTGTGCCACCCATGCTGTAACCTGATATAAAAAAATGTGTTGCATCAATAGAATAACGATCGGCATTTTGATAAAAATACTTTGTGGCATCATAGGCATCAGCATATATTTCAGGAAATTTTAACTCAGGTGAAAGTTGGGGCTGTAAGCAAATTACAACCGCATTAGCATTTTTCGCCATTTCAGCGCAGATCAAACGATGGTGTGTTTGCATATCAAGACATAGTCCACCGCCTGGATGGAAAATAATGGCAGGGAGTGGTTGGTCAATCATGGCGGTTGGTCGATAAATATCCGCTTTCACTTTTCTATTATTGGCGGTGTTAACAACTGTGGAGTCAACCTGGACAGCTTGAGTTGTGGCATATGGTTTAAGCCAATCAGCAAAGGTTCGTTCAACAACGTTTCGTAATTTTGCAATATCAAAATCATTGGAAGCTTCTTTGCTTTCTGTTGGTTGGGAGGTCGATAACGACTTTTTGAATTTTTCAGCATTTTTGCCTAATGGCATATTATTTCTCCTAGCGTGTTGAACTAAACCCTTCTTTAAAAGGGTTTTCGATTTGATGATCAGCTGTAGTGTGCTCAAGTTTCTTTAAAAAATTAGTTAGTAAGTTAGCGGGAATTGATAGGAAAATAGCAAAGCCATACATCACCATCAGTTCGTTGACAATGATCGTGATGACATGGCCCCCAGAAATACGGGTTGAAAAATTAATGGCTAATGCAATAGCGACCGTTAGGGTGTCGCCAATCATGGTGGTGACGGTGCTTCGTAATGCGAAGTATTTTCCTCGAGTTAACATCTTTAGTTTGCTAAAGGCATAAATATTAAAAAACTGGCCAATGATAATCGAGCCAATTCCAACAAAGGTGGTTTTGAAAATCGGCGCCATGGTGATGTCGTAATGATGATCGTAAGTAGACCAAAAGCTTGGAATTGGTAATTTGGTTGAGATGGCGGTGGCGACGCCGAAAATAATATTTGCAATAATTGTCGCCCATAGCGTTTGTTTTGCAGCCTTGTATCCGTACACTTCAGCAGTTATATCGAGCGCTATACAAGTAAATGGGTAAACAAAAATAGTTGCGCTTACAAAAGTCGAGCCAATAGCAACCAGATCGCTTTGAAATAATAGCGACAAGTGAAGAAACGTAGCACAAAGAATTCCAATTAAAATTAGGTAACTGAAAGTCCTGGTATGCAATTTTTGTCTCTACTCGCTTTAGCAAGGGAAAATATCCCCTGATCTGGTGTTTTTATCTCTGAGTATTGTATACTCCTCGCCCAGTCTGTTCAAAACTTTATGGATTTGTTTATGTCACTTAGTTTGGTGAAATGAAGAAAAAAATTAAAGCAGTGTTAAGAAATTTGTTGGGCCTTATGTGCAAGTCTGCTGGTTGTCGAGTCGTTGAGATTAACAGACTTAACCAGGAGGTTGTCATTCATATTCGCAATAAGTCCATCTTTTTAAAGTGTAAGTTGTCTGAAGCTGTGACAGATCTAAACATCTTAGATGAACTGGATCCGCAAGAGGCTTGTTGGATTGGCGGCTATTTTGGGCGCTCGTTACGTGCTTCATTAGAAGGACGTGAGGCATTGAAAAAAGCGAAAAGCATGTCGTTTTTATTGAAAAATAATCAGGGTCGTTACCGGATTGTTTTTCAAAATCGTAATGGTGAAATAGGATACTATGACAAGAGGTCACGCAAAGAGTTTGTTGATCATCCTATTGCGATCGCGAATAGCAATTACTTGATTTCAAATTTTGACCCAAGTCAGGCTT
>JBGTHB010000092.1:0-3462 GCA_041746415.1 Coxiellaceae bacterium
CATTACTTCTGAGGCACTATTACGTAAAGGGGGGTTTAAAGATGAAGAAGGTTTATCGCCATTGGATTTGTTATCTCGATCCCGTGAAGGTTTGGCAATATTGGTTGAGCTGCTAAATAATGACAATAATCCCTCATTGCACAATGCAGACATCGTGATAACACAGGTTGACTCTGAAGCAATTAGAGCAATTTATATTGATTCGTTAGAGTCTGCATCTAATAGCATGGACACTAGAATCCTTGAATTATTGTCTTCAAAAGGCGATAAAAAGATCAAAAAGGAAATAGGGGTGTTAGAGCGTGTGCAAGCGGTGACAAAAAGAAAATTTTGCGCTGTAACACCAGTTGCTAGCGTGCCGACATTGTTTGCGCCGCCTGTAGTAGAAAATGAGTCGGGTGCTGATGCTGAGCAAAAATGTAAACGAACTCGCACAGATAGAAATGATGACAATGATGTTGAGATGGTTGGCTCTGCTCCCACGCAGTAATAAATAAGCTTAATTAGCTAAATAGGCTGATTGCCTCTGTTGCTTTGGCTTGTTCGCTGGCGAGGCTATTTTCTGTTTTTTCAATTTCACTGAAAGTATTTTTTAATTTTTTCGTTATTTGTTCGATGTCTTTCTTTTGGTGTGGTAATTGACGACGACCCAACGAGCTTTGTACTATTAGCGTTGTTTTAAAATGCAAATAAGTAGCAAAATTAAAATAATCTTTTTTATTTTTTGGCATTTCAATATCAAGCTCAATAAAACGCGCAGCCAGTTGTGAAATCGGTTCTAGCTGATACAATTCATGATGTTCTAACTCTGATAGTGGTACAGCTAATGTGTTAAGTTCGTTTTCAATAGTAGCCAGCCACGTTTTTATATGGCTTTGCCATGTGGAAAAATGTTCGTTAGTTAATTCGTCGAGTTGATGTTGACGTTTATCCAACTCGCAAATAGAAAGTTTTTTGGCGATTTTTAGTTTTGGGTTTTCTTCTTTACTGATGTCTTTCACTTTTTCTTGTAACGCTTCGTTTTCAGACACCGTAATCAGCATGCGGTATTCACAAATTTCACCAAATGCTTTTAGTTTAGCGCTTAAAAAAGGGTGGTAAGGCCCACTGACCGCATCATTAATCATGGCATCAGTTAGTAGGGTGTTATCTTTTTCAGTGCCCTTATGCCCGACAGGCGTGGCAATTTGTCGAATAATACGGGTTAGTGTTTCCCAATCGTCCATCAACACTTTAGCAATGGTGGGTATAATAGTTGGTTGTGATTTGTTATCGCTCATAATAAAGCACTATAGCATTGGTGCATGCAAGATTTATAGGTTTAACCGGGTATTGGTGCGCGGTCTTTAATAGTCATCGCCAGTTTTGCTAACACCGCGCTGGTTTGCTCAAGGCTGATGCACTCATCGGTTAAGCTTAAACCGGCTTTGATAGGGGTTGATGCGGCTTGGCTACCAGCATAGACGTTGCTTTCAAGCATTAGTCCCATAATATTTTTATTGCCAGCCGTGATTTGTTCCGCCACATTTGCGGCCACGTGAAGTTGATTTAAATGATTTTTTTGGCTGTTACCATGACTGCAATCAATCATTAAATAAGGCGCTAAATGATTTTGGCGCAATAGTTGTGTGGCATAGTGAATGTGTTCTGCTTGATAATTTGTGCCGAGTTTGCCGCCACGCAATATAATATGAGTGTGCTTATTTCCGCTTGAGCGTTGCAAGGTGACTTGGTGGTTTTCAATACCATAAAATGTATGTGGTTGCTGCGCATTTTTTACCGCATTAACAGCCGCATGAATATCGCCCATGGTGTTATTTTTAAAACCAATCGGCATAGTTAAACTTGATGCCAATTCACGATGTAGTTGGCTCTCGACGGTGCGAGCACCAATCGTGCCCCAGCTAATCCAGGGTTGTAATTCCGCAGCTAACATGGGGTCAACAAATTCTGTGGCACAAGGCAAGCCCAGTTGGGTTATCGCCACCAATATTTCTTTTGCTAGCGCATAGCCTTTTTCAATATCACAGCAACCATTTAAATCCGGATCATTGATCAAACCTTTCCAGCCACCCACGCTGCGGGGTTTGGAAAAATAGGTGCGCATCACAATGAACAGTTCGTCCCGGTGTTGGTCCGCTAACAATTTGAGTGATTTGGCATAGTGGAGGGCGCTTGCTTGATCGCTAATCGAGCAGGGTCCGCAAATAACAAGCAGTTTATTGCTTTCACCCGCTGCAATGCGCTTAATTTCATTTCTAAATTGACTTACTGTGCTCATAAATGGGCTATACAATGCGCTGTTAAGGCAGAAAAATCAAGACAGACTGTATAGTTTTTGTTACGCTTAGCGCAGCAATGGCTATCTTGATGTCATTGCACGGAAAAACACACACGGAGGCAAAATGAAAAAAATAGTAAGTTTGGCTGCTGTAGGAGTAACGATCTTCTTGGCTGGTTGTGCTGGTGGGCACAGTGGTGGTGCTACTGCATACAGTGGCAGCAGTTATGGTAATTATAAATGCACGGCGACCAGCGGCTCAGGTAAATCCTCTTTGGGCTGGGCTTCAGACGAATCCAGAGCGCGTGCAAACGCCTTGGATAAATGCCAAGAACGTAATGGTGGAAGTTGCAGTATTACTGGGTGTATTAACGCAAGCTAAAGGTAAAAATATGAAGCTTTTTTTAACAGTAGTGATGAGTTTGTGTTGCGCAATGTTAATAGGCTGTACTCAAGAGCTGCATCAACCGAATATGCAGCAGATAACGCAATCCTATTCGCAAGCGCCATTACAAACCCCTACCGGGAAGCCAGCAGGACAGCTGGCTTCCAAAAAAGGTTATCTGTGCACCGCGAACAATAAACTGGTTAAGGCCAAAGCCAGCACCGCTTGGTCACATAATTTACTTGACGCTAAAGCGTACGCGCTCAGTCGTTGTGAATCGCACTCTGCGCATGCGGATGCGTGTAAAATTGAATCCTGCACACCAACAGCAACAACCACGACAGTTGCCAAGGACCGTTGGTTTACTTGTTATGTGCCAAACCACAATGAATCCGGCGTTTGGAGTTCAACCTCGCATACGCGTTTAACAGCGGTAAAAGTAGCCTATGACCGTTGTGTTCAATTTAGCAGTAAAGCCAAGTCTTGTTATTTGAGTTATTGTCGGATTTGGTAACGTATTTATTCCTTGAACGCCCGTAGCACTGGCAATCCACACTTAGCAATTGAAGTTATGTATGGTTGCTTCGCGGACTCACAAAGATAGAGAAACTGCGCCATCCATACGCCGATGTTTTTTATTGGCACTGATACATGGATCACGACGTTCGATGACTCACTCGTGATGACAGAAAAAGAATTGTACGCGCTCGTGACGATGGAAAAAATCTTGTCATGGCGAGCGAGGAACGAGCGTCGCCATCCATATGCTGATGTTTTTTATTGGCACTGATACATG
>JBGTHB010000093.1:0-3677 GCA_041746415.1 Coxiellaceae bacterium
GCCAATTTGCCGTCGTGTTTTTTAACCAGCCAGGCCCAGCCAGAACCAAATTGCGTTAAACCGGCATTGGTGAATTCTTCTTTGAATTTATCCAGCGAGCCAAATGCCGCATCAATCGCCGCAGCCAGTTCATCACGCGGCTGGCCGCCACCACTCGGACTCATACAATGCCAATAAAATGTGTGATTCCAATCTTGGGCAGCATTATTAAAAATGGCGCCATCGGATTTTTTGACCACTTCTTCAAGTGGCATGGTTGCGTATTTGGTGTCTTTTACCAGTTCGTTAAGCTTCTTTACATAGGCGGCATGATGCTTGCCGTAATGGTATTCCAATGTTTCTTTAGAGATATAAGGCTCCAACGCGTTCATTTCATAGGGTAAGGGTGGTAATTCAAATGTCATGATGACTCTCCTTTGATTTGGGGCTTCAATACTAGAGTGTCTTGTTGCGAGCTGCAAGTGGAGGGGGTAAGATGTAACACTATTTTGGAGGTAAACTATGACAGTATTAATCGGCCGCGAAGCCCCTGATTTTACCGTGGCGGCAGTATTAGGCGACGGCAAAATCGTTGAAAATTTTAATTTTAAAGCAGCAACAAAAGGCAAATACGCTTTAGTGTTTTTCTATCCACTTGATTTCACCTTTGTGTGTCCATCTGAATTGATTGCATTGGATCATAAAATCGCTGAATTTAAAAAACGCAACGTGGAAGTAATTGGTGTTTCAATCGATTCACAATTTACCCATAACGCATGGCGCAACACGCCAGTGGAAAAAGGCGGCATTGGCCAAGTGAAATACACATTGGCGGCTGACGTGAATCATTCAATCTGCCGTGGCTTTGGCGTTGAACATCCAACTGCCGGGGTGGCATTACGTGGTGCGTTTATTATTGATCGTAATGGTATTGTGCGTTCACAAATCGTGAATGATTTACCACTCGGACGCAGCATGGACGAAATTATTCGTATTTTTGATGCGTTGCAGTTTACAGAAGAGCACGGTGAAGTGTGCCCAGCAAATTGGAAAAAAGGCGATACAGGTATGAAAGGTTCACCTGAAGGCGTTGCTTCTTATTTAGCAGAAAACGCTGAGCACTTATAACCGCTAATTATTTTTAAGGGCGCTGCGGCGCCCTTTTTTATTGCGGCGTTATTATCCGTCACTTAACATGGTTTTCAATTTCGGCGTTACGATAAACATAATGAGCGCAATCATCAGTGTGAATCCTGAAATATAACCAAACTCTTTAAAAAACGGACTGTTGTTTATCACACTGGTAGCCGCAAGCCAGTGAGCACCAGCAGCCAACACACTGCTTAAATAGCCACCCATGGCAACGAATAAATACCAACACCCCATGAAAGTGCTTCTTAAATGATGCGGAGATTTATTACTGATGGTCGTATAAATAGTCGGCATTAAAACAAGCTCTCCAGCACTCAGCAGCATAATGCCAATTAACACACTGGGAATAATCCAATTAGTTAATGCCGCTAAAGCAAAAACAGCAATGCCTGCGCCACCTAAAATAATGCCTAAATTTACTTTGAATATTGGGCTAATTGATTTTTTCATAGCAGCGGCTTTTTTCCATACAGCCGCCACAAAAGGCGACAAAAATAAAACAAAGGCGCAATAAAGAGTGCTGAAAATGCTGGCTGGCAAATGAGTTTTTATAAATCCTTGATGAATTTTGTGTTGAATAAATAAAGTGATCGTTGTGCCGATTTGTAAACCCGCCACAAAATAAAATAAAGCAAAACTGCACAGAAGGAGTAAACCACTTAAGCGTTGTTTATACGTACCACCTTCTTTCAAAATGATAGATATAAAAAATCCTATGGCAAAAATAAAAAAGACCGGCAAAAACCAAGTGGAAAAACGCGTAAAATAAAATGCAGCAGTAATTAATATAATGCTTAAAATCACCATTATTGCGGGTATGATTTTTTTTGCGCCAGACAAAGCCGCATGCTCACTTGGCCAGGTGCGCCATTTTGCAATGAAAGCCAACAAACTTAACGTTAGACCCATAGCGCTTAAACCAAAAATATAATTCCATCCCAGTTTATACGCTATAAAACCATAGGCTAACGGCGCTAACATACCGCCCACATTTATGGCGATATAAACCCAAATAAAGCCCTGTTCTTTGTTAGGCGCTTCGTCTGGATACAATGAACCAACAAGCTGTAAACTATTGCTTTTACATAATCCCGTTCCCACTAATGTCATGCCGATACCCAAACAAAAAAGAGGAAATTGCAGTGACATCATCATGAGATTACCCACTATATTTAAGACAGATCCCCACACCACCGACAATCGGCTACCAAACCAACGATCGCCAATCATGCCACCAAAAATAGGCAGCCCAAATGTAAAAGCGGCGTAAGCGCCATAAAATAAATAACTGGTGTGCTGAGATAATTGGAATATACGCATTAAATAAAGAGCTAAAATCGTTTGCGTGCCAAAATAGCTGAAAGTGTCCCAGGCGTTGGTGAAGGCTAATACGCTTAACGCGTTGAAATGGCTGCTTTTATTTAGCCGCATAGGTCACATCCATTATTTTAATAGGCCACTTTAGCACCGATATTGCTGATCTATAATGATAGTTACTATACTAGCATCAAGTATTATTAACTGTAAAAACACACGGAATCGTTATGGCCCCAATCACAAAAGGCAAGCTTGAAAAGCTACTGTGGAAAGATGTACGCACTGAAGTGGCACGGGTTAACCCTGAATTTGCTAGAATAATAGATGAGCTGAATCCTGACAATAAACATTGGTTAGCTAAAGTCACTTATCCTTATGGGGCTGAAGTGATGAATAAGTCTGTTTTAATGCTGCCTAATGACAAGGGGACTTTGGTTCCAATCACAGATGGCTTGCTTAACTCTGACATTAGAGGAGGATTGAATTATAACTTAAACTCGAACCCTGTCAGTTTAATTTTAAAAAACACATTTGAAATATACTTGTCTCTACCTGACCGCACTATTCCATTAAATGGCTTAATTTATCCAGGGACTGCATTTGGTGCATCTCGAATTTTATTGCCAAAAAAATCAAGGCAGGCAGCGTTTATATGGAATATGTCTGCCGGCGCACGATCGGTCTTTATGATGCCGAAAATAACGGAAATTAAAAAACATAACAAACTAGAAAGAGAATTTAATTTACTTACTTCAGTTCCTAGATCGGCTCTGCAGCACTGGGAAATTTTTCGTCATATTGCAAATCATGAAAGTGTAAATGAAAAATGGACTGCTGAAATTTTATTTTTCTCAAAAAAATGGTTTGATCACTTAGATGATGAAAAGTGGCAAGAGTTTTATCGCTATTTTCGTCGCTTTATTTGGGGCGGAAATGATGTGTCAAATAACTATGTTATTTGGGATTTGGTATTTTCATTAATATTGAAAGATTATGAAATTAGGCCGAGCGCTTACATTTTGGATACGGTGAAGTACTTGCTATATATGGGAGCAGGCGGATTTGCTGGATTAGCACCAGCTCGTGATAATTTAGGCGGTCCATTTGAATTAATTCAAACTATTTATGAAAATATTTATGGCTTCGATAAATACGCACCTACAATTATTCAGCCTCAAATGTTTAACTCAGAAAACCCTGAATCGAATCCAGTGTACTATTCATTGCGG
>JBGTHB010000094.1:0-7688 GCA_041746415.1 Coxiellaceae bacterium
AATTCAAGCCAATGTTGAATAGGTTTTGATGAGCACCGTTGTTTTTAGTCCAAGCAACATAGTGGTATGCCGCATTGACAGAAACATTGCTGTTGATATGGTAAGCCACACCAGCAATACCTTGATAAGCAAAGTGATCAGCACTAGTAGAGTAATCTACATCCAGATTATGGACATTGTAGAGGTCACTGTAAGTACTTTGCTCATTCAAATGAATGTAACCAACACCAGCACCAATGAATGGTACAAAAGCGCTACCTAAATCAATGTCATAATAACCATTCGCCATTAACATCCAAGTGTTTAAATGACCGCTAACATTTACATAGCTAGCAGGTACATTAATTTTTTGACGCAGGTAATTAGCTGCTACTTCTGCACGGAAGTTTTTGTTAAAACGGTAGCCTACTTGGCCGCCTAGATCGAAGCCTAGCTTCAAATTGTCATCAAAGCCAGATGTCTTACCACCAGCATCAGCCAAACCGCCGTTCACACCAGCGTAAACGCCGCTTGTTTTAGGAGCAGCAACTTGATCTGGGCCGCCAGCAACCGCTGCACCAGCAAGACCTAAGCTCAATGCGCCTGCGATCAATACTAAATTTTTCATTATTACCTCTTTATTACTAGTTCACACACTTTTCGACCAGATTGCAGATTCGCTCAAACAACCTGACGAGGTGGCAATATACAATACTTTATCTTTCATGTCTAACAAATTGTCTCTTCATGGGCGCAGCTAACCCGCTGTTATTTTGAGGTTTGTTTGATTTGTTTAATAATTGATCAATAAGGATGCGGCGATCTAACCAGGATGAAGTTAAAGCACGCTGTGCGAAAGTTAGGATTTTTAGAAATGATAAGTGAAGCCAATGTTGAATAAATTCACGTCGCCATTTCTATCTGGCCAGGTAACAAAGCGATAGTCTGCCTGAGCATACCAATTTAGCGTTATGCGATAAGATAAACCACCTATAGCTTGAAACCCCCAACCCACGCTTTGTGTTGCTGGCAAATTGACGGATGGCTGACCTTTAGAAGCACGAATAAAACCCGCACCTGCACCTATGTAGGGTGTTAAGCGTGGCAATATGGGTACCGCAGAATAAGGAAAATCATAATAACCATTGAGCATTAACGCATACAAGCTAACGGGTTGATAGCCCGACTTACCATCATTATTAATGTAAATCGGGGAAAGCTCTACACGCGCTTGTTGGATTTGATAACCTAACTGGCCCACAAAATCAAAACCAGTATTAAAATTACTTTCCATGCCACCGCCTGGCATGGCGGCGCCGAAATTACCGCCGGCATAAAAACCATCAAAGCGATATGTTTTTTGTTGATACGTTGGCGTGGGAATGTTTAGAGCTGAGGAATAGCGCACTTCCTCTTGAGACGGGCCAGGCAATTGATTTGTTTGTGCGGCAAAAGTTGAGAGCGTTAAGAAGCTTAACAAGCAAACCAAAAATAGACGCATCTTTTTCTCCTTTTAACCCACCTGATCCTGAACGCGTACTAAATCAGCCGGTGTATCAACACCACCTGGTACGCTAATTGCTGTTGTCGTCATATGAATTCGACCACAATAACATAAAATACGCAACTGCTCTAAGCTTTCCATCTGTTCAGCAGGAGACGGTTCCCAATTCAAATACTCACGCAAAAATCCAGCGCGATAAGCATAAATGCCAATATGACGAAAATGTTGCCCAGTCATCTTAGGATTTTTTAAATCAGCAAAATTTTCACGCTCCCAGGGGATCGGTGCACGCGAAAAATAAATCGCATTGTTACGTCGATTCAGCACAACCTTCACCACATTGGGGTCGAATACTTCTTCTACCGTTTTAATTTCAGTGCAAATTGAAGCAACTTTTGCCGTAGAGTGTTCTATCAAATCATCCGCTAGCTGACGAATTAATTCAGGAGGAATCAATGGCTCATCACCTTGCAACCCAATAACAATTTCATCTGATTCCAGTTCTAATGCTTCAACCACTTCTGAAACACGCTCTGTGCCAGACTCATGCTCTTCATCAGTCATGCAAACTGTAGCCCCAAAGCCCTCACAAACTGTTTTTACTTCTTCATTATCCGTTGCAATAACAACAGTCGACGCACCACTTGCCACAGCCCGTTCATAAACGTGTTGTATCATTGGCTTGCCGCCAATATCCGCTAACACTTTTCCCGGCAACCGAGTGGATTTAAAACGCGCGGGGATGATGACCGTAAACTCCATACCTTATTCCTCTTCTGTTAATCGACGTGCTTTTTCCGTCAACATGATAGGAATGTCATCATGGACTGGATAGGCTAACTTATCAAAACGACAAATCAACTCTGGATGCGCATCATTGGCATCATTTAGTTTAAGCTTACCTTTGCAAACAGGACAAGCCAGTATCTCGAGCAGTTGATAATCCATGCTGTGAATTTAACACTGCCAGCGCTTTTGTCAAACACTATGTAAACTTAGCTGGCTTTCCCCTGAACTTAACCCACTGCAACTTAAGCAGCTATTGCTTCATTAAGCGCTACCGAAAATCCAAAGGCATTTTTTAGCTCAGCAAACAATACAGAAAACGTTTTAGCCATGATCATAAAGTTAGCGTCAAAGCGCTGCGCATCCGATTCCAAACCCAATTCTTTTGTTTGTTCCATAACATCATCGCTGAATTTTATTGCTTGCAACAACAACCCGTCGGTCAGCACAAACTCAACTTGATCGCGAAAAGCTAATGCCAATTGTTTTGCCTCAAAGCCATCGTGCAATAATGCTTGAATAGTATTTGCATACAAATCCTGGTGCTGAATACGTATAATGCGCGCCTGATGTTCAGGATCTTGCAACAAGCTGCGATTTAAAACTGAAAATTCACGCGGCATATTCTGATTTTTTAGCCATTGCGTAAACACGCTAGACAGTTTTTGCACCTCAACAACCTCAACGTCCTCCATTATTTTGCGCAACATCGACATAAAGTGCTCTAATTTTTTAGTGGCTGCTGTGCTTACCACCAATAATTTCTCAGTTAAATCAAAGTAGGCATACGCTTTTGATAATTTGGTAAAAGCACGCGGTAACAGCGTAAACATGACTTCATCTTTTAGCGCTAATTTTTCTTTTTGGCGAACTTTACGGTCTTCGCGCTTTTCTATTTCTATAATTTTTTCACTAAGTTGTTGACGAATGACGCTTGCTGGTAGAATTTTTTCTTCGATCTGCAAACAAATCATTATATATTGACCTACTTGACGGGCATAAATTGGCTCTGCACCGACAGCAGATTCAACTGGCTCTATCCAACCTCGACCAAAATGATGACTGGGTAAACAACGTTTAAAAGCAAGCTTGGCTAAGCGCTCATTTAATTCTTGGGCATTAAATGCTTCATCATAAGTATAAAGTTGAACTTGTTTAAAAAACACGGATAATCCTCCTTTGCCGAAGGGCTATGAAACCATCTTCACATGAAAATGAAAAGCTTTTTTAAATGCGCTACTATAAATAAGAATGTTAAAATTTTTACAATGCGCTATTGGACTGTAGGTGGAATTCGTGGCGGCGTGATCGATGCGCGAATCTTCACTTATGCATCAATATATGAGGATTGAAGCATCAAAGCGACAAGCAAATTTTCTAGCGGCATAGACTTATGCAAGCAATCTATTGTGCCCCTTTTTAGCCTACTAATTTTCACTGTGGGTAATGGTTTATTTGGCACGCTACTTGCTTTACGACTCCATCTTGCTGGTTATGGCGCAACCACTATAGGCTCCATGACCAGTGCCTATTACCTTGGGTTGGTGTTAGGATCATTTCGCATTGAACCGCTGATTTCAAAAATTGGCCATATACGTGCATTTGCCGCCTTTTCTTCATTACTTGCCGTTATGAGTATTTTACAAGGTATTTTTATCATCCCTTGGTTATGGCTTGTGTTGCGACTCATTGGCGGTGTCGCCACCGCAGGTATTTTTGTGGTGATCGAAAGTTGGTTGTTAGTAATGAGCAATAAAAATAATCGCGGTCAGATTCTAGCGCTTTACATGATCGTCTATTTTGCAGGTCAAGCTGCGGGACAATTGCTGCTTGATCTTGGCTCAACAAAAAGTTTATTGCTCTTTGCTATCACTGCCATGACTTGTTCACTTGCTGTGATCCCACTGACTTTATTTCAATCCAAAGCCCCCGAAATTGAACCCCCGTCAATACTAAATTTTCGCCAACTCTACAATTACACCGCATCAGGTATGGTAGGCTGCTTTATCGCTGGCTTAATTATCAGTGCCATTTATGGTTTATTGCCCTTGTTTTTAATCAAAACACCTAGCACTCAGACGCATCTACCGATATTTATGTCAGTCATTTTATTGGGCGGTCTGTGTTTGCAGTATCCCATCGGCAAATGGTCAGATATTATAGATCGACGCAACGTAATCATTATTATAATGCTACTCACTATTATCACTTCATTTGTCTTGGGTTTTGTTAGTACTGATAAGTGGTTTATTGGAGTAATGTTATTTATTTTTGGCGGTTTAATTTTTACTTTGTACCCGGTGGCCATGAGCTACGCTTGTGACAACTTACCGGATAAAAATATCGTTGCTGGAACACAGGCACTGCTGTTTGCCTACAGTATTGGTGCCACCATTGGCCCATTTGCTGCTGCTGGTTTTATGCACTTATATGATCCGAGTGGCTTATTTGTTTTCTTCATTATAATCAGCCTGCCTACCATTGCCTTTGTCATCTGGCGTAAAATTCGCAAAGACCCCAAACCCAGTGACGAAGCATTTGCCGTCGTTCCTCAAACCACACCGGTGGTATCAGAACTTGATCCAAGAACAGATTAATTCAAGCTGGCGAGTGGCTTTCTAAAATAGCACACAAATAAAATTAACTGCACAACCAGTATCGAGCTAAACACCATACCTAATTCAAACAAGCTTGATAACTGGGAGTGTGAAAACAAAAATGCAAAACAGGACCCTAGCAACAATAAGCATGACGCCTGGGATGCGGCAGCTATGCCCGCCTGATGCGGAAATAATTTAAGACAAGTAATTAAAACGGGTGGAAAAATAAAACCTAAACCCGCTTCAAATAAAAATACAGGTATGACAATAGTGATAATATGCAACCCATACAGTTCATTGAACATAAATAATAACATCATGCTAAATGACATTATTCCAAATCCAACTATAACTATTGCATTCAACGAAAAGCGTTTTAAATTAAAGCGTGTAATTAACGTCCCCAACAAATAACCGGCGGATATAATCAATGCACTCGAGCCATACACCACAGCACTCTGGTGCAGTACACGCTCAACTAAAAATGGCACCGCCGTGTTATAAAAGATCGTTGCTAAAAAACTACCGGTCATAATAATACAGCCCATAAAAAATGTTTTATTGGTAATGATCGTGACATAATTTTTAATAATTTTTTTTACAGACTTGGCCTGTGGCGTGACTAAGCTTTCGCGTACCAATAACCAAAATAGCAAAAACATAACCCCGGCAAGAACTGCATAAGCAACAAAGTTAGCGTGCCAGCCAAAATAATGCTGCAACAAACCACCAATAAAAGGGGCAATGATAGGACCAATAGCAAACGACAGGCTGGAATACAAAATCGCTACTGAGTAATCATGGCCGGTAAACGTATCGCCAATAATCGCTCGACAACCAAACGATAAAGTTGAAACCGCAAAACCTTGAATCGCACGCAAAATAATCAATTGCGTAATCGTGTGTGAAAAAATTGCTATCACACTCACAATAAAATAAGTCAATAAACCAAACAAAATAATTTTACGTCGGCCAAAAATATCTGACAACGCACCAAATAACAAACAACCAATACCAAATGACAAAATATTTACCGTAATGGTGTTTTTAACAATAGTCGATGAAACATCAAAAAAAATGGCAATTGATGGCAGCGAAGGAGAGAACAAATCGATATTCACACCCGGCAAAAAGTTAAGCAGCGGCACGAAAATTAAAATAAATTTTAAATAGCTGGTCTGAGACAAACTGATTATTGAATTACGCACCCTGCCTCACATCACTTATCAAACAAACCACCCGCCGCCCCTTGCGCTTTGTGGATGTGGTTACACGATGCTTGTGCCGTAGGAAAAATATGCATTTCACTCACATCCACGTGTAATGGTCGAGTGGTGCAATAGACAACTGCATCCGCAATGTCATCAGCTTGCAATGCTTCAAAGTCAGCATAAAATGAATCAGCACGCGCTTTATCTTTCCAACGCACTTCGCTGAATTCAGTGTGCACAGCACCAGGACAAATTTCGGTTACTCGCAAATTGTGCCCCATTAAATCGACACGTAAAGACTTTGAAATTCCTCTAACGGCATATTTTGTTGCGGAATAAACATTGCCACCAGTATAGGCTTCATAGCCTGCAACCGAGCCAATATTTACAATATGACCCCTGTTACGTTTAATCATATGCGGCAAAATAGCGTGCGTAACATACAATAATCCGGCAATATTGGTTTGAATCATTGTGTCCCAATGACATGGATTGCCAGCTTGAAATTTTACGCTTTCAAGTGCTAAACCAGCATTGTTAATTAGAATATCAATATTGTTCCAATCATTTGATAAGCTATCAATTGTCGCTTCAACTTTTTTAACATTCTGCACGTCTAATTCTAATGGCAACACCGAGGTATTATAAGTATTCTCGAGCTCCCCAGCCAATTGCTTTAACCGCTCGACGCGCCTGGCAGTAATGATTAATTTAGCACCGGCTTTAGCGTACATTCTCGCGCAAGCTTCACCAATGCCACTGGAGGCGCCTGTGATAAAAACAATTTTATTTTTTAAGTCAATTGCCATATTAACCTCTCGTTAATGAATTATTTTCATCTTAATGTGAATAGTCTTTGATTGCTCAATCGAAGAATCATAGCACAATGATTCAGCTTGTAACCTGGGGAAGATTATTAACCGTTTAAAAAGAGGATTTTATCCGCTTTATCTTGGATAGTTTTTGACTGATTTGGTCGGGACGGCAAGATTTGAACTTGCGACCCCTTGCACCCCATGCAAGTGCGCTACCAGGCTGCGCTACGCCCCGACAAATGAACTGATTCTAACGTAGTGTTGAAATTAAGTCACTGAGAGCCTAAACATTAGCAATAAAATCTTTTACAACCCGCACAAATTGCTGCGGATGCTCAATTTGTGGCAAATGACCGCAGTTTTCGAAACAATAATATTCAGCTTCAGGGATGTGTTCCAAGAGTGATTCGAGAGTAGCTCGGCTGAATATCACATCTTGATCACCCGCAATAACTAAAACGGGAACGGTAATTTTATTTAACCATGCTCGCGAATCAAAGCTGGCTAGTGCTTCAAGCTGTGCTTTATGGCCAGCTAATGAAAATGGAAACGGATTATTTACAACGAGTTCAATTAATTTGTCTAAATTACCTGGCTGTGATAAAAAATCAAATGAAAAAAGCCAACTCGCTGTTGCTTTGAAAACAGCAACAATTGGTGCATTTGCTTGTAACAATTCATATTGAGCTTTTAAATAATATCGAAACGCCGTTTGCGCAGGAAGTGCAGAAGAGTTACAAATGATTGCCGACTTGACCAATTCAGGATGTTGATGAGCAAGTGTTTGTAAAAC
>JBGTHB010000095.1:0-9301 GCA_041746415.1 Coxiellaceae bacterium
TCACCAGCGCTTTAACGTCTTGTACTTGATTTTTATTAGCCACCAAAATACTGTCTTTCGCCGCAACGACAACTATATTATCCAAACCAATCGTCGCCAATAATTTATTAGCAGAGTGAAGGTAGGAATTTTTTGTTGCAAGCGAAATAACCTGTCCAATACTCACATTACCGTCTTCATCTGCTGTTTCACTGTCGTAAATCGCGCGCCAATCGCCCAAATCCGACCATTGTGTATTTAACGTATAAACGTGCGTATGGTGTGTTTTCTCCATAACCACAGTATCAAGGGGTTCGCTAGAGATTAGCGAAAAAATATTTTTATCAAGATAACAACAATCACCTTGAAAAATAGCGTGATCAACTGCTGTTTTTGCTTGCTGACACATCACATCAGCATACTGAGAAAATTCACCCAAAATGGCTTCAATAGAAAATAAAAACATACCGCTATTCCAATAACAGCCCGTATTTTTAATTAATGTCTGGGCTATTTGCGCATTTGGCTTCTCAATGAATTTTGCTACTTTATAGGGCTGATTATCTAAAACGTTTGCTTCTATATAGCCATAGCCTGTAGCAGGGTAAGTGGGCTTAATCCCAAATAAAATAAGTTTGTCTTGAATCACACTAGCCGCCGTAGCAACCGTTTTACTAAATTCTGCTGCGGATTCAAGCTGATGATCGGCGGGCAGCACCAGCATCAATTGATCTGGTTTAACCCCTGTATGCAATAAATAGTGCGCTGCAACCGCCACCGCTGGTGCAGTATTTTTTCCTACTGGCTCAACAATGATATGTGCATGCGTGAACTCAATTTCTTTTAGTTGATCTAAACATAAAAAATAATTTGCCTCGCCCACAACCAAAATTGTCTTACCTAAATTAGGTAGATGCTTTAAACGCAATAATGTTTTTTGAAATAAGGAATGCTCACCTGAAAAACGATTAAACTGCTTGGGGAAATTTTCACGCGACAATGGCCACAGCCGTGTACCAGAACCACCGATTAATACAATTGGATTAATCACTGTCATTGCTTCTCCTAAAATTTATTGCGCTAACTCATTGATCGTTGTTTGCGCTTCAAACCAGTTTTTAAGCGCTAGCTGCCAGGCTGGAATAGCGTAGTTTAGTACACGCTGAATTTTTTCATTATTCAATGCACTATAACTGGGCCTAATCACTTTGGCTGGAAACTCACTGGCTTTTACTGGGTTAACAGAGACATCATACTCTGCCAACGTAAAAATTTCCTTGGCAAAATCAAACCAAGAAGCCACACCTGTATTAACCATATGATATAAATCAGCGGGGGCGGCTTTGTCCAACAGCATAAAGATTACAGTCGCAATTTCATAAGTCCATGTGGGTGACATAATTTGGTCGCACACCACATTCAATGACTCACGCTCTTTACCCAGCCGTAACATTGTCGTCACAAAATTGCCGCCTTTTACACTTGATCCGGCAATACCGAACAACGATGCCACGCGTAACACCAACGCACGCTCACAATACAAACGCGCCAACCCCTCACCCATTAATTTAGAAGCACCATAAACGTTATAAGGTGAAGTCACATCGGTTTCCAGCAACGGGCGATCATATGAATGCGCACCAAAAACATAATCGGTGCTGATATGAACAAATCGAGATTTTTTTACTTCACACACTTTAGCCATTTCGCCTACTGCATGTGCATTAATCAAAAACGCTGTTTGTGCCTCTTGCTCAACCTGCTCTGTTTTATGAAAGCTGGTACAGTTAATGAGCACATCAAAATCTTGCTGCAGTAATTTTTCAGTTAATTGCGCTATATTTGCCACATCCAAATCTGCACGTGTCCAGGTCACTAGCTTAACCGAATCTACAAACAGTTTTTTATGTACCATTTGAATATCGTTACCCAACTGACCATTTGCACCTAAAAGCAGTATTTTCATTTTTTCAACTCGCCTTAATCAATTGTCAATATGCCGTTATGCAGCGTGGTTTCTTCTAATCTTTTTTTCCACTCTTCTAATTTTTTGTACCATTCTAATGTAATTGTCTGTTCTGTTTTTTTCAGTTCACCACAATTTAATGCCTGAACAATTTCATAAGCGCCTCGCTTAGCATCATAACTTGGCAGCCAATTTAAAATATTTTGTAATTTACTAAAATCCACCTGATAACTGCGTATATCGGCATCACCGTACCATTCAATTACTATTTCTTGGTGGAACTTTTCTCCAAACAACCTAATAATCTCATCTGCCAGTTGGCCTAACTGATAATTTTGTGCATTGGACCCCACATTAATAATTTGACCATTAATTTTTTCTTGTTCCACTTCAAGCAACAACATCATTACGTCAGTGGTATCTTGCACATGCACCATGGGCCGATATTGTTTTCCATCTCGCATCAATAATAATTTTTGGGTTTTCCACGCGCTGTATGTCATGCCATTTATGGCTAAATCAAAACGCATTCGCGGGCTTTTGCCATACACGGTTGCTTGACGAATTACCGTTACGCAAAAATCATCACTCGCCAATGGCAATATCGCTTTTTCAGCTTCTGAAGTAGATTTAGCATAAGTCGTCAAGGGATTGATTGCTGAATTTTCATCCACAATATTTTCTTGAAACCCATAAATACTGCAGCTCGACGGTAAAATGTAGCGCTTCACACCCAACTCTTTGGCCATTTTAGCCATATTCACTCGTGCATCCCGATTAATTTGATAAGTCGCTTCTTGGAATAATTCCCCACTGGGATCATTAGAAATGGCAACTAAATCAATTACGGCATCAATATCATTTGGCAGCATTTCCTTGGTGAGTTTACGTACATCCGCTTGCATTAGCGTCAAATTATCATGTGCTGTTAGTTTGTCTTTACCAAAAAAGAAACGGTCCAGCGCAATAACACGATAACCATTGGCCAGCAATTTTGGCGTTAATACTGAACCAATATAGCCGCCTGCACCGGTCACCAATATAGTCTTCATACCAACTCCTCCGAAATCACATATTCAAAATTATGGTCGCACTCAACTAATTGTTTTGCTGCTTTATCTTTTGCCGATAATTCTGGTTGTTGAATTGGCCACGCTACGTTAATTTCTGGATCATCCCACGCAATGGAACGATCGTCTTGTGGAGCGTATTCACTGCCTGAAACTTTATATAAAAAGTGTGTGTTATCTTCTAATACACAGACGCCATGCGCAAAACCGGGCGGGACCCACAACATCGCATGGTTCTCATCGCTTAAAATCGCACTAACCCATTTACCGTAAGTGGGTGAACCACGACGAATATCCACAGCCACATCCAATACCTTTCCTCTCACCACGCGCACTAGCTTACCTTGTGCGTTAGGATTCTTTTGAAAATGCAATCCGCGCACCACACCTTTACCTGACACTGAATGATTATCTTGCACAAAATCCACGTTAATGCCATTAGCTTTAAACTCAGAAGCCTTATAGGTTTCGGCAAAAAATCCGCGTTCGTCACGAAAGAGTTTTGGTTCAACCAAAATAACTTCGGGTATTTCTAATTTGGTAAAAGTAAATGGCATGCTTTATCCTTCAATTTAACTATTATTAAATTCAACTGTCTCAGTATTAGTTTTAATTTTTGCTTGCAGTAATATTTTTTCCAAATACTGCCCATAACTACTTTTACGCAACGGAGGTATCAACTGTCGCAACTGCTCATCATTAATAAATTTCTTACGCCATGCTACTTCTTCCGGGCAAGCAATCTTCAAGCCTTGGCGATTTTCAATCACCTCAACAAACTGTGCCGCTTCAAGCAATGAGCCAACGGTACCGGTGTCTAACCACGTTACGCCACGTGAGAATTTTTTTACTGTCAAACTACCCAACTCTAAATATTGTTGATTCACATCTGAAATTTCCAACTCACCACGCTGCGATGCCTTAACCGATTTAGCAATATCAATCACGCGATTATCATATACATAAAGGCCCGTCACCGCATAATTGGATGGTGGCTGCTGTGGTTTTTCAACAATAGCAATTGGCTGTTCATTTTCATCAAACGCCACCACCCCATAACTACTGGGATTTTTCACATAATAGCCAAACACGGTCGCACCCGTGTTTTGCTCAATGGAAGCCATCAATAACTCAGAAAGTTGGCTACCATAAAAAAGATTATCGCCTAAAATTAACGTCACATCGTCTTGACCAATAAAATTCTCAGCCAGCATAAAAGCTTGTGCTAATCCAGCGGGATACGGCTGAATTACGTAGCACAATGAAATACCCCAGCGTGCACCATCACCAAGTAATTGTTTAAATAAATCATGATCTCGCAGAGTAGTAATAATACATATTTCACGAATGCCTGCCAGCATTAATGTGGACAAGGGATAGTAAATCATTGGCTTATCATAAACGGGTAGTAATTGCTTGCTCACGCCAAACGTTAATGGCGCTAATCGCGTGCCTGAACCACCCGCTAAAATAATCCCTTTCATGCTGTCACCGCCTTTTTAGTTAACACTTTTTCATAAGC
Organism: Coxiellaceae bacterium; assembly: GCA_041746415.1. Classification (GTDB taxonomy): domain Bacteria; phylum Pseudomonadota; class Gammaproteobacteria; order Coxiellales; family Coxiellaceae; genus JBGTHB01. Next base: position 4,538 of record JBGTHB010000095.1, read on the forward strand.
TGCTAATGTTTGTCGTGCCGTATTTTGCCAAGTAAACTCTGTTACTATTTTTTGTTGCAAGGCTTGGGTATTCCTACCACGTGCTTGTGTTTTTGCAATCGCTTGTGCAATGCTATCAACTGACAAAGGATCACAGTACTGAATCACATCAGCAAAGTATTCTTTAGCGCTACCAACGGCAGTCGAAACAAGCGGAGCGCCTAAAGCAGCCGCTTCTAAACTCACCAAACCTGGCGTTTCCAATAATCCTGCTAACACATGCATTTTACAAGCGGCATAAGCGGATTTAAGTAAAGCCGAATTATGCGGCAATGCCCCAAGGTAATGAACATTATCACCCATGATCTTCTGGCATTCGTTAAAATACGCTTGGTCTCGCACGTGCCCTATCAACACCAATTGCTGCTGCAATTGGTTAGCCGCTTCAATTAAACGATACTGATTTTTGCGCGGCTCAATATTGCCCACACACAATACAAAACTATTTTGCTCCAACTGAAATTGCTGCGTAAAAAGGTCAGCCGCAACCGATGTGAAGGTTGCAGGATCAATGCCATTATGTGCCACATGGTATTTTTCATCTGGCAGATCGTAAAAATCCAAAAACGCTTCTTTTTCTGCTTGCGAGTTGGGCAACACTAAATCACTGTTTGCCATCACCTCATATAAATTGCGCATATCATAAAGTGAGGCTCCTTTACGAATCCACATGATGGGCGAATTCACTACTGGTACACCTTGTTGCTGTGCCAACATTTGCAACTGACGCACTCCAGACTGCACGGAAAATAAATGGATAACATCATATTGAGTGATATTCGGCTGCCAGATATTAAATAAATCTACCTGCACACTCAAACTTTGCAGTGCTTTACGTGTTTCTACTAATTGAACTTCACCTCCACCAGGAGTGACAAATGCAACAGGATAAGTGAAAAATAGAATCTTCATTGATTTATTACCTCCAAGACATGTTGCATTCTGGCTTGCCAAGAATATTTCGCTTGCAGTTCTGGCACAGATATAACCGCTTCGCGTTGTTGCAGCTGTTGTGAAATCGCTGTTTCAAATTGTTGCACCGTTTTAGCTGACGAAAAAAAATGTTGATAACTATCTAATCCCGCAATAGGTGTCGCCACTACTGGCACGCCAGCAGCAATAAATTCAAAAAATTTCATTGGAAACATGTAACGGGTGTAATCATTTTCATTAAGGGGCAAAATACCCACATCCACTCCAGCTAAAAAATTCGGCAAATCAGCATGTGGACAATACCCTAAAAAATGCACATTAGATAAAGTTTGCAATTGTTGCAACGCACTGGTGGCCTGCCCTTCTCGTGCTTCACCAATAAAAATAAAATTCCAATCTGGGCGGCGACGTGCTAACTCGATAATTAATTCCACATTGAGTTTAAAATCACTTAACACACCGTAATACAACAACCTTGGCCCAGGAATACCCTGCAATTTATGTGGTAGTACCGTTAATGATCGCGCACTGGAAAAATGCGTCACATCAACCACATTGGGGGAGTAATGCACCGGCACCGCAGCTGAAAGCTTAGTCTCAAACCACTCCTTTAACGGCAAACTCGTCACAAAAATGGCATCTGTATTTAATAACAGTTGTCGCTGCGCGGACTCATACGAGCGCACATCAACGTTCGGCACCGCCATTAAATTATCCACCACATGAAAGTAAACTTTGCTAGGATCCAATGTGTTAAGTAATGGATGAATGTAGGGGTGATAAGTCCACACAATTTCATAACGAAACTTATGCAACCAACTAAATATTTTCAACTGGCATTTTATTAAAAAATAATTAAAATGCACAATTAACTTATTTTGCCAAAAAGGCAATACCAATGGTGACAACACCCACAAATTTTTCTTAACTTGATTGACTAAGCGCAAGCTACTCCATAAACGGCGCCAAATTCGCTTGAGGTCTTTCTGGTTTGCACCGGGCTTACGCAAGCCAAATGATTCAACAAATAGCACCCGAAAATCCAGTTGATTGAAATGATCGGCCATACGCTGTTTGTTGGTCCAATATCGTTCTGCCCAATCAGCGGTAGCAAAAATGACTAAATCTTTTTTCATATTTCGCATACCTGCCGCTTAAATGAAAAACCAATTGGCAGCTTACTGCGACGCTCTGTGGGTAAATTCAATTTAGGCTCACCGCTAATATCGTATTCAATTAATGTATTGGATTTATCAATCATGAAATTTAAACAGTCAACTTCATTAACAAACAACACCTCATCAAACGTGCGCATGTAATCAATAAAATCACTGTGATGCTTTAAGCGCTGCTGTTCTGATGCCCAACCATACTGATAACGCTCAGAAAAAGGATGATCTAAAAAACCAAAAAAAGTATTGCTCGTGCGCGCCACATTAAATGCCTGCTTATAGACGCGTAATGGATCAGCTTCAGTTAAGAGGCAGTCGCCATGCAACATACACTGTTGCGATTGCGACACCATTTTTTGTGAAAATGGCACCACACCACCTCGTGCCATTAAGTATTCAGGATCATTCGCAATAATACCGCTCACAAAACCCAAATAGTCAGCATTTTCTAAAGCTTGTACGGAATAATGTTGGTTAGAATGAAAAGGCGACACGGCAAATTGCACGGGCTGCGCCACAGCATATTCTAAGGCTTGTTTTGAAGTCTTCGCTTCCGCCAAGGCATCAGCGTAATTTTCACCCCAAGCCACTTTATGATTCACAGAATGTGACAACACTGCACCTTGCGCTTGAATAATTTTCTTCAGCAGCTGCACATCATTTGTGTATTCAAGCAAGCTTGTTTTCACTGCCAAGCTAAATGGCACCTGTTTTTGTTGATATAAATCAAATAACGGTTCGGCATGTAATATTGACTCATCACAATCCAAACGCATTGTGACTGCAGCAGTACAGTTCGCTGGAATGTCGAGCAGATAAGCGTATGCGACACGCTTATCAACAGCATAAGCGCTAACGAAATATTCTATTAACACCCAATTAGCACTATCGACTAATCCAACGCCGCGGTTTACCCATAAAATGGATATATCCTGATAATCCTGCAAAGTAATAAACACATTACCTTCAACACTGGCAATAGCATGAGATGAATACGCGGCTTGAGCCACTGCCCAAGGCGAACCATCCAGAGTAATGGCACCATAACCTAAATTATTCCATTCACGAGCAAAGTCAAAACGCACTAATGGCCGAGAAGGCAGCGGAAAAGTAAATTCAGGCAAAGAAGTAAAGTGAATAACTGCTGACTCAGTCAAGTGCAGTGGCTTTTCTAATAACTCTACAGTTAACGATTGCGCCAAAGCTGTGTCTATTTTTCCAAAAATAATCACCTTTGAACCAGCAGGGATAACCGATAATACAAAACTAACTGGGTTTAGAATAACAAAAACCCCTGGTGACATTGCTACATTGATACTGGATGCGCTAATTATATTAACTTGCGATTTAGAAAATGAGCGCAGCAAAGCTTTATAAACAACTTCGGATGAAAAAGTATTATTAGAATCTATTATTAAATAAATCATCTATCGCGCACACTCTTAACAATTATGTTACTCGGTCACTACATAGCGAAATTTATTGCGTCGCCCAACTAAACGTAATTCATTTTGAGAAATATATTGAATCGGTAATGCTTTGCCCCAAACGTTCGCCACATCATTTTCGAGTCTTTCGCGATCAGCCTCGGCTGTTAAAACCACCCGTAAAATAGGTGATTGCTGTTCACGAGCAACGACTTGAAAATCTGAAACACCACCAAAACGATCTAACATATCTTGAATAAAATGCGTCATATACACTTGTCCGCCGATACGCACGCTGTCGTGCACCCGTCCACGCAATTGGCGCACACATAAACCGCGTGCGTCTGGCATTACTTCACCTAAATCACCTGTCTTATAGCGAATCAATGGCATCAATTGATTTTTTAAATTAGTGATAACAAGTTCACCCAACACACTTTCACCCCATACCATATGATCGAACAACAACAGATCATCAATATCTTCTTTATCTTGGTAAGCAATCACACCGGCTTCAGCTAAACCATAACGATTTATGATCTTGCAACCAAATACCTCTGCAATAAAATCACTTTTTTTGCGTGGTAGGTATTCGCCACTGGACTCGAATACTCGAAATAGTTTTTTAGCATTGGATTGATGTTGCGCTGCTTGCGCCAACGCATACAATGTGGAGGGATGACCATGGATTAAATGCGTTTTGGCGCGTTTAATTTCAAGCAGAATACGCTGTAGTGAAGCGTCATCAAATGTTTTATAAAACACATTGCAACGATTCATAGCTAAACATTTTAGATTTTCTCTAAATTTATCTTTACGATTCGCTTTGTGCGGCGCCTCGGAAGAAAGATGCAGCTCTTTATGATGGCGTCGATTACCCGCTAAAGCTCTAGCAAATAACGTCGTTGCCGCTGACCAATCTGCTGCGGCCTGGTCATAGTATATAATGGTACTTTCGCCCGTTGATCCACCTGTTTTACAGGGATATTTATGCAAACCCATACGTTCTTCGTGTAATAAACGCATGCCCTGTTCTTGAATAATTTTTTTATCTAAAAAAGGAATTTCATTAATATAGCGAATATCTTGTTTGAGTTTTTCAGGATCAAATCCAATCGCTTTAAATAAATCACGGTAATAAGGTACTTTATGCTTTGCCAACATTACTTGGTCAATAAATGCCGTACGCATCA
>JBGTHB010000096.1:0-18289 GCA_041746415.1 Coxiellaceae bacterium
TTGAGTCGTGTCGGCATCATGGCGGTGAGTTTTTTGATTTCATTAATGTGTCAGCTTACGTTTGATTTATCACCGCTTAAAACTGCACTGATATTATTGCCTTTTCCACTAGCTTTAGTGTTTTCAAAGCCGTTGGTGGCAAGTGTGGTGAAAACAATTAGCTTGCGCAATATCTTGATCTCCAATAGCGCTATTTTGGCGTTACTTGTTCTAACCTTTGCGTTTTTAAACCCAAAACAGGATTTAATTTTATTATTACTAACTCAATTTTTATTTGGCTTGTCGGTTTCAATGCAATTTAGTGCCTTGCAAACATTGAATATCGCTAACGCTACCCCTGAATTACTTGGGCAAATGATCAGTTTTAGCAGTATGCTACAACCCATTGCCGCAAGTTGTTCGGTAGCATTGGTGGCATTGTGTTTGCAATTCATTTTTACTGCAACGCAGCAGCCGTATTCTTTATTTGCTTTTCACATAACTTTTGCCATACTTGCCGTCTTTCCGTTATTGGCAATACTGAGTTTCAAACGTTTGCAACACAGCGATGGTGCGGATTTAACTGGGCATAAAATTAAATTTACACCTTAGAACACGTTATTTATTGCGGCAAATAAAAATAGATTTGTGAAAATTAGCGGGTTGTCACGGCAATCTACGAGTCTCTGTAACGACGCTTCATTATAACGAGCAACATCGTCTTTGCTTTTTTCGAGAATGTGTTAACGCACTGCTTCAGCGTGAGCAGTATTAATTTTTTGTCGCCAACGCAAATTCAACTCGCGTGCGGCTTTGACCTCATCCAAACGTTTGACGGCACAACTGTGCGGCGCGGTTTTAACCAGCTCTGGATTAGTTTTGACTTCTTCAAGAATTTTTTCCATCGCTTCCACAAAACGATCCAGCGTTTCTTTACTTTCTGTTTCAGTTGGTTCAATCAACAAACATTCGGGCACATTTATTGGAAAATAAATTGTGGGTGCGTGATAGCCATAATCTAATAAACGTTTCGCAATATCTAATGCGCGCACACCATATTTAATTTTCAAATCTTTTACTGTTAGCAAAAATTCGTGTGATGCCCGTCGTTTGGGAAACGCCAGCGTGTAACCCACAGCTTGTAAGCGTTTCATTAAATAATTCGCATTCAATGTAGCCATTTCAGCAACGCGTGGTAATCCTTCGCGGCCCAACATTGCACCATAGACATAAGCGCGAAATAAGACGCCCGCATTACCCATAAACGTATTCAAATAACCAATGGAAGCAGGACAATGGCTTTGTTGCTCTAAATAAAAGCCGTTTTCATTTTTTGCCACCATTGGCACTGGCAAGTATTTAGCGAGTTTTGCGTTTGCTGCTACTGGACCTGCACCGGGGCCGCCGCCACCGTGAGGTGTCGCAAATGTTTTGTGTAAGTTCATGTGCAACACATCGAAACCCATATCTCCAGGACGATACTTACCTAAAATGGCGTTTAAATTCGCGCCATCGTAATAAAGTAATCCCCCTGCCTCATGCACCATTGCAGCAATTTTTTTAATCTGGCGCTCAAACACGCCATACGTGGATGGGTTGGTGAGCATAATGCCGGCGGTTTTTGGACCCAGTGCTTTGGCTAATGCCTCCATATCCACATCGCCATCACTGGTAGTGGGAATTTCTCGGACCTTAAAACCACATTTCACTGCCGAAGCGGGATTAGTGCCGTGTGCTGCGTCTGGCACTAAAATTTCAGTACGTTCAGTGTCGCCTCGCTCTAGATGATAGGCTTTAATCATGGCCACACCGGCAAATTCACCTTGTGCACCCGCCATTGGGGCTAATGAAACTTTCGCCATGCCGGTCACAGCCAAAATAGTTTGTTGCAAATCATACAAACAGGCTAACGCTCCTTGAGAATCATGTTCAGGCGCTAATGGGTGATGATGAAAAAATTGGGGTAGCGTTGCCAGCTGATGTGCTGCACGCGGATTGTATTTCATGGTGCATGAGCCGAGAGGGTAAAACTGAGTATCGATGGAAAAGTTTTTTTGCGATAGCTGCGTAAAATGACGCACCACTTGCAATTCAGATAATTCTGGAAAATGAGCGCGATCTTGGCGCAGCAACGCGGTGGGAATAGTATTAACTGTATCGGTTTTTAATTTAAAAGCGTTGGCGCGACGATTCGCGGACGATTTTTCAAATGAGAGCATCGGCATACCTCGCTAGGTCTTGTTCGGTTTTGGTTTCAGTAACACACACTAAATGGGTATTGACCAATTCGGCATAATCCAACTGCAAATCATAACCGAGTTGAGTTTGAAGCGGACGGTTAAATGTGAGTGCAACTTCATGAAAATAAGGAGCGCTAAAAATGCGTTTGGCTCCTTTGGCTTCAAACAAGTCTAAAAGTTTTTGGGTGTTTTGATGTGACTTTATAGCCACTTCACGTAAGCCATCAAAACCCAATAATGACATATAAATTGTTGCTGCCACGACTAATAAGCCTTGATTGGTGCAGATATTTGATTTCGCTTTGGCGCGGCGAATATGTTGCTCACGCGCTTGTAATGTTAATGTGTAACCCACATTGCCATCCTCATCGTGAGTACGCCCCACTAAACGACCCGGCAGTTGACGCACTAATTCATCGCGGGTGCACATGAAACCAAAATAAGGACCACCATAAGAAAGCGGCACACCTAATGGTTGGCCTTCACCACAGGCGATATCCACGCCTTTTTCATGCCATTGACCGGGCGGTTTTAATAATGCCATGGCTAATGGATTCACTAGTGCAATACTAATGGCATGGTGTTGCGCAGCCCAAGCAGTCATTTCATCGACAGGTTCTAAACAACCAAAAAAATTTGGCTGTGGAATTACTAAGGCACAGGTGTCATTTTTATGCTGTTCTAGTTGCGTTAAATCCGTTACGCCTGTTTTAATATCAAACGCTAATTCAATTAATTCACAATCTTGTTGCGCTAGAATTGTTTTTAATACACGCCGGTAACGAGGGTTGATGGTTTTGGGTAGCAACACTTTTTTTGTTTTACTGTCTTTTAAGCGCACGGCCATTAAGATGGCTTCCGCTAACGCAGTGGATCCATCATACATAGAGGCGTTTGATACGGCCATTGCCATCAGTTCGGCCATCATGGTTTGGTATTCATAAATAAGTTGCAAACTGCCTTGTGACGCTTCGGCTTGATAAGGCGTGTAAGCGGTATAAAATTCACCGCGCGAAACCAACTGCCATACAGCCGCTGGAACAAAATGCTCGTACGCCCCAGCTCCCAATAAATGTCCGGGAGAGCGGTGTTGCTGCGCTCGCTGCTGCATTAAGCGCGTCATTTCCATTTCATTTAAACCAGCAGGCAGCATATCGAGTTTTGCTAGTGGCAAATCCGTTGGAATTTCATCAAATAATTGATGCAGTTCCGTTATGCCTATCACTTCCAGCATTGCTTGGATGTCTGCTGCTGTATGGGGCACAAATGGCATAAATCAATTCCTTAGCTGGTGGTTTAAATTGGCAACAATGAGCAACTTATAGAATATTTTTTTTGATGGCGAAGAATGGTGCGCACAATTATTCTTCCGCTAATGCTGCTTCGTAATCTTCAGCACTTAATAAATCATCTAGCTCGCCTATATCAGTAGCTTCTATACGCAAAATCCAGCCATCGCCGTAAGCATCATTGTTAATTGTTTCAGGTGAGTTATTGAGTTTTTCATTCACTTCAACAATTTTGCCAGAAAGAGGAGCATAAATATCAGCCGCGGTTTTGACCGATTCTACTACTGCTACTTCGTCAGAGGCATCCACCGTATCGTCTACATCAGGCAGTTCAACAAACACGATATCGCCCAATTGTTCTTGAGCGTGTTCGGTAATACCCACAGTGTAAGTTGTTTCACCATCTCGGCGCACCCACTCGTGGCTTTTGGTGTAATATAAATCATTAGGCACTTCGCTCATTATTTTTTCTCCTGTTGTCATTATTTAGTATTGCCCCAGTTAATTAGTGTTATTAAGTGTAGTGGTTAATGTGCTTTTGCCATCACGCACAAATGGTAGTTTCACAATAGTTACTGCTAAATGCTTATCGCGTCGCTCCACCGTTAATTCGCCTTGTATATTTATGGGCAGCCGCGCGAACGCAATTGCTTGTTTGAGCGTTGGTGAGAACCCCCCGCTCGTAATGTTACCCACTACTGCGCCATTACAATACACGTTTTGCTGATCGCGCAATACTCCTTTGTCATTTAAAACTAATCCCACTAGTTGTTGTTTGACGCCCGCTTGTTTTTCTTTTTCTAATGCCGCGCGCCCGATAAAATCACGCGCATTATCTTTAAATGAAATCGTCCAACTTAAATTAGCAATTAAGGGTGAGGTGGTTTCATCCATGTCATGACCATATAAATTAAATCCAGCTTCTAGGCGTAACGTATCGCGTGCACCTAAACCACAAGCTTTTGCACCAGCATCAATAAATGCTTGCCATAATGCGCTGGCTTTTTCATTAGGCACAATAATTTCCACTCCCTGCTCGCCCGTATAACCGGTACGTGCAATCATGGAATAATCGCTTTGCATAAATGAAAATGGGTTTAAGGCATTTAATGCTGCGGCAACGTGGTTACCAAAAACCGTTTCACAAAGCATTAACGCCTTAGGACCTTGTACGGCAATGATTGAAAATTCAGGATGCAACGCTACGTCTACTGCATAGGATTTAGCCTGTTGCTGCATCCATGTCACATCGCGTTCGCGCATGGAAGCGTTGACAACAATGCGATAATGGGCTGCATGAATACGATATACAATTAAATCATCTTTTACTTTGCCCGCCTCATTCAGCATGCAACTGTAGAACGCTTTGCCGTCCTGTAATTTTGCCGCATCATTGGCCAGTAAATAACGCAAAAATGCCGTGGCTTTTTCACCTTTAATATCCACCACGCCCATGTGTGACACATCGAAGATGCCTGCCTGTTGGCGTACCGCATGATGTTCGTCGATTTGGGAACCGTAATTGAGTGGCATGTGCCAACCGGCAAAATCCACTAATTTTGCGTGGTGATCGGCGTGCCAAGAATTGAGGATAGTTTTATGCATGCCACGGATTATACCGACAGCGTGACTTGTCGTCACTATACTGTTCACCAATGAGAAGGCGAAAATTCATGTGTTACGTGGAGTGAGGTGATTTTAGTTTGAATGCGTTAGTAAATAAGCTAATTTGTCTAGTTGCTTTTGATTTTGTTTTACGGTGTTTTCGCCAAGCTTACGATATATCGCCAAACAATGTGGGCTGCCATTAAATTGATCACAGACGCTTTCTGTGATTGGCTGTGGTTCAATACGCAGATAATAAGCTAAATCGACATGGGCATTGTATAACTGCGCCAGATAATAATTAGAAAGTGTAATCTCCGATGAAATTGACAGCAAAATGGCTTTACGCATCCAATACCCTACGCCCTGGGTATGCTCATTGTATTTTTTAATACCGTATTTATTTTTCCCCGCTCCCAATGAAAGCAGAATATATTTTTTATGGGGAAACTCATTAGTGATGGTCCATAACGCATCCCATGAGGGGTTGTCTACCGCAATTGCTGAATCAATATATAAATTAGGTGTTTTATGGTGGCGTGATTGTAATGAAACAGCAGCAAAAAAGCCCGGGATCGCAATGCCGGCCGTTATCAGAGAGCTAAGCGAAAAGTGATGATAGTCTTGAGCAAGATCCCATGAAACAAAACGCACAACCCCAGGTTTGGAAATCGAAAAGCTATAAAGAACAAGCAACGACAGTGAATCGGATAATAAAATATTGGACGGAATTAAAGCGCTTATTTTCTTATGAACGTTGTGAATATCATAAAGCGGGCCTAATAATCCACCGACTGTTAAAATCACATGATGCAAGGGTGTATTAAAAACACCATTAGCTGTGTGACTGTAATAGCCTAATAAAGATTGCGCTGAAAAAAGCGGTTTGCCATTTTTGTCTGGTGACACAAGGGCAGTGGCAATAATTGCCCCAGCAGATGTGCCTGATATCACATCGAATAATTGGCTAATTGGTTTTCCTGTCTTTTTTTCGAGATAAGCCAGTGAATAAAGCTCCATGATGCCGTGGATCCCGCCTCCATCTAAAGTAAGCACGCGCAATTCTTTTCTTTTTTTAGCGGCAGCAACTAATTGTTGCTGATGTTTTTCGGCGATTGGACTTGTTTTTGGATAGACGGTCAAATAAGGGTATTGTTGATTATAAAAATAAATGATACCTGTTGCCATTAGCGCTATAGCTAACAGCACTCCAAAAACAATTAAAATAAAATCCTTTAGGCGTTGCATACGGACCTTTATCTTTATAATTAAGATAACAACAGTTTTTATTGTATAACATTTTCCTAAAGAAATTGCGATAGATGGTGCGTGGCGACTAATTGTTCGGTAGTGAAATCAATACGATCAGACCAGCAGGTTTGGTGTTATAAAGTTGTACCTCGCCACCATGGGCGCGAATGATATCTCGTGCTACCGCCAGTCCAAGTCCGGTACCGGATTTTTGCAGTGAACGGGAAGAATCAATCCGATAAAATGGCGCAAATACTTTTTCCATTTCATCTTCTGGAATCCCCGGGCCGCAGTCAATTACTTTAATTTGCAATTGTTTATTATCGTAACTCAGTGATACGGTAGCGGTATCACCATACTTTACGGCGTTTTCAATGATATTGCTGAAAGCGCGCTTAAGCGCAGACACACGACCACTATATGGCACGCGTTGATTATCCGCTGTATAAATTACCGCTTGTCCTACATCAACTAATTCATCGCAAATAGAGTGCAGCAAGGCATTAATATCAAATCGCTCCATTTTTTCAGTGCGTACGTAATCACGTGCAAACGATAAAATGGATGTGATCATATTTTCCATTTCTTTTAAGTCAGCTAACGCTTTTTCGTGCTGTACTTTGTCGGTCAAATATTCGGCGCGTAACTGTAAACGTGTAATGGGGGTGCGTAAATCATGGGAAATGGCCGCTAACATTTGGGTGCGATCATTCAATAAACGGCGAATACGTGATTGCATTTCATTAAATGATTGGATGAGGTCTTGCATTTCGGGCGTGCCACTCTGCGCTAAGGGCGGGGCATTTATATCCAAACCGAATTGTTTTGCTGCCTGTGAAAATGCAGCTAATGGCAATGACAAACGTTTAACAATAAACAAGCACAACAGAATCAACCCTAGCAATAAAGCCACAACTGATATGATTAAGCCCACCAATAACCAAGGGTTTGCATTTCGCTCAGCAAAAATATTCAACCACCAGCCGTGAGCAAGCTCGGTACTGAGCATGACAAACTGTGGATGGGTGTTAATAAACTGCAAAATATTTTTAGCATCTGGCTGCATAACAATATTTGCTTTGTGATAAGGATGACGTTCAATGCGCACGAACACATGCGGTTGGCTTAATAAATAGGAAGCTTTATGTAAATGTTGTGGCGGCAACAAACGCGCCAGGGTCACCACTTTATTTATTGACTGCGCTAAATCTTGTTTGCTGTAAGGATGACGCACATAATTAATATACACCCCAAACGCTGAAATCATTCCGGCCATAATAATCAGCACCCCGCCCAATAAAGCCCAAAAGCTACGGTGGGCACTGCGAGTTTGGAAGAGTTGGTTTTTCATCTAATAAATAATAGCATAACAACGAGCGCGCGCGAAAATTTTAGCCAGTTACGCCGCTTTTGCAGCCAATCAATAGCTTTTAAACAAGCTTTTAGATCAATTCAGCATTGGGTCTTAATTGCACTAAAAATTCATCGACAGGAACGCACAAAATATCCTTTTTTTTAAGTTTTTCTGTTCCGCGATAAAGTAAAATACATTCGCAAGCCGGATAATCTTTTTTAAATTCAACCAGGCCGCGTAAATCATCATCGCGGATTCGCGCTGAATTTTTTACTTCAATCGCGTAAAAACCAATCTCACCATAAACAATAAAATCCACTTCGAGGCCGGATTTGGTGCGCCAGAAAAATAATTGCCCAGGGTGTTTTGAGTAATCTATCCATGCTGTCAAATTTTGCGCGACTAATGTTTCAAGTGCGTGTCCACCTATTTCTTCTGGCTTGTCTAACGGACCTTTAGGTCGAGTTGATAAATAAACACCTGTATCGAAATAATAAAATTTTGGATGCGAAGATAAAGTTCGTTTTGCTTTTTTGGTAAAGATAGGTAGCTGGAAACACAGTAATAAGTCGTGCAAAATAGACAAATAGTTTTCAACCGTTTTATTGCTGACTTGGCAATCACGTCCAATACTGGCGTAATTTAAAATGGAAGCCTGTGAAAAACTGATTGCTTCCAAAAAACGCGCAAACTGATCTACGTTTCTGACTAAACTTTCCATTTGTACTTCTTCACGCATATACAACGCTATGTAGGCTTGTAAATCACCAGTAGGATCTGAAGATTTGGTAATGAGTGGCAGTAAACCAATTTTTAATGCTTGTTCTAAATTAAAATTTTTTCCTAATTCAGACGCCATAAATGGGTGCATCACTTTCAATTGAGCGCGACCACCCAATAAATTTACGCCTTGGCGTTTTAATTTACGTGCACTCGAACCAGTTAACACGAAATGCCAACCTTGTTTTTTTTCAATCAGTGTGTGCACAACGTCCAAAAGTTCAGGTACCTTTTGAATTTCGTCAATGATGAATGTTTTTTGGTGAGCGTGACCTTCCACCCATTCTTTTAATCGCTCTGGGTGTGCTTTGTAATTTCGGTAGGCAGCTGGATCGAGCAAGTCCAATACCATGGCGTTAGGGTAGGTGGCTTTCACCCAGGTGGTTTTGCCGGTGCCTCTGGCCCCGAAGAAAAAATAGCTGCTATCCGCAGGGGGCTGGAAAAATCGTCTTACTGATTCCATTATTCCTTCCTTTTCTGTATTTGAGATACAGAAAAGTATAGCTTAGGGAGCTAAGCCTGTCACCCAGCAAATCCGTAAGACACTCTTTCTGGAAAATCGCATCGGTTTATCTGGGATCTCCCATCGCTGACATCCCAAAAAAAACAAGCCATTATCTCGCGCGAAAGCACTCTAGTTGTAGACTTTCTCGGAGTGGATTGCGAAATTTTCAGACATTTCCGGAGTTGTATCCATTTTTGTGGGGTGATACAGGAAGACTCTGATGTAGTCCGGAGACTGCACGTGATAGAAAAAACAGCTGCTGACATGCCCTTAGTCGTAAAGCTCTGTTTCTTCTAATGAGCGGTTGGTCATTTCTGGGACCAAGAAAGTAGCAAAAATACCGATAAACGACACCACTGCCATCATTACCATTACTACAGCAAGGCCGTGTTTTTCTAATAAAAGTGGCAGTACAAACACCCCGGCAAAGGCACCCACTTTGCCTACGGCGGCTGAAATTCCATGAGCGCGCGCTCGAATGGCGGTAGGGTAAATTTCCGATGGAATTAAAAAAGTAGTGGTGTTGGGTCCAAAGTTCACAAAAAAGAAACTCAAACCAAAAATTAATGCAAATATAATAATATGTGACGTCAAATGCGGAATCATCGCAATGGCCAAATAACATATCCCCATTACCGTAAAGCCAATAATTTGTAATGGTTTACGCCCGATTTTATCGACATACTTGGCAGCCATGATGTAGCCGGGCACCGCAAACACTAAAAACATGCCTGCCGAAACCAAGGTGCGCCACAGTAAATGTGACTTAGTGCCCAGTGCATTTAAAATTAATACGGCTGACACACCATTACCGTAAAACGCCACGTCTAATAAAAACCACGCGCCGGCGGTACCAATCAAACAGAACACCCACTTGCGCGATAATAATTTTTGTTTGATTAGCGACACGCGCGGCGGCTTTTTTAAACCCACGGCCAAGTGCGATACAACCCGTGATACTTGCAGTGGTAACTGCTGTTTTTGCTGAGCTATCAAAAAGCGAGGACTTTCATAAATATTGCGGCGTAAATAAAACACGGAAGCAGCGGGTATCGCGCCCAACCCTAATAGAATGCGCCATAGTAATGCGTGTGGCACGTGCACAGCCAACAACAAACTAGCAAGCAGCGGCCCAACAATGAGTCCAACCGCTTGCATGGCAAACACTAATAAAACCAAAAAACCGCGATTTTTTTTACCGGCAAACTCAGCGGCCACCACGGCACTGCTAGGGTAATCGCCACCTATTCCTAAACCCACAATGATTCTGGCAAACAACAGCCAGATATAATTCGGCGACAGCGCTGCCATAATGGCACCGACAAATAAAATAACCACTTCTAAACCGTATAGTTTTTTGCGCCCGAAGCGATCGGATAGCGCGCCAAATAATAATGCTCCGCAAGCCGCTGAAGCTAATGATGCGCCGTTTAGCACTGCTAACTGGGTGGTGGTGAGATGCCAAATCGGCATTAAAATGGTGGTAACCACACCAATAATAAAAAGATCATACGCATCTGTAAAAAAACCAGTGCCTGCGGTAATAAGCATCCGCCATTGAAATTTTTGGACTTTGGTGTCGTCAATTGCGTTCAGCACGATGGCATCGGTGTCATTCATGCGGGTTATGGTAGCGGGTTTTTTCCAACGCGCCTAGCCTTTATTTAGTTGGGCATTGAACTGGTAACCGCCGCCGCGTATGGTCACAATTAGCGTCGGGTTCTTAGCATCTTGTTCAATTTTTTTGCGTAAGCGTGCCACTTGCACGTCAATGGTGCGATCAAAAGGGCCGCCCTCACGTCCGCGGGTTAAATCTAATAATTGATCGCGCGTTAATACACGGTTGGCGTTTTCAATAAACGCCAGCAGCAATTCGTATTCACCTGAACTTAATGGCACCACTACTCCATCGGGCGCAATCAAACGCCGTTTGTTTTGATCGAGTTTCCAATCCGCAAATTGCAACTCTGGCATTGATGCCACTTTGGCTGCACGCCGTTCAACACCTAACTCGCCTTCACTGCGACGTAACAACGCTTTGATGCGCGCTAACAATTCACGCGGACTAAATGGTTTTGATAAATAATCATCCGCACCCAGCTCTAAACCGGTAATACGATCGGTTTCTTCCCCCACCGCACTTAACATGATAATAGGAGTAGCGCACTTTTCGCGGAGTTTACGGCACAACGTTAATCCGTCATCACCCGGCAGCATGATATCCAGCACAATTAAATCAATGTGCGCTTTTTTAATTTCGCGCTCCATCTCGGTACCGTTTTTGGCTAACGTGACGCGATAGTGATGTTTTTGCAAATAGTCCTGCAGCAACTCACCGATTTGCGGATCGTCATCAACAATTAAAAGGTGTGGGTTAGCTTGCATCGTTAAACCCTCTTACGCTGTGGCACTAACTTAATTTGCAACTCACAACCAACAGCTTTTGCATAACGTCTCAATGTAGCCAGCGTTGGTGAATGACGCCTTCCTTCATGAACTGCCTCAAGCCGACCAATAACAGAGGTAGAGGTATGCATAATCTCAGCCACCTCTGACTGCGTCATGCCTGAACGATTTCTTGCTTTGAGCATTTCTTTAATCAACTCAAATTCTTCAGCTAAAGCTGCATATTCTGCTTTGACTATTTTATTTGATAGCGCTTTTTTTTTGAGGCTGCTGTGTCTTTTTTTATTTAGCATTTTTAACAACCTCCCATAGTCGAGATCTCGCTATAGCCAGTTCTTTGTTAGGTAATTTTTCTGTCTTTTTGATAAAGCAATGCAACATAATGATTCGCTTATCTATTACAGTACAATAAAATATTCTAGCAATGCCTTCTGGTGACTTCACCCTCAGCTCATGCAAGGATTCGCCCAAAGGCTTTGTATGCGGCATTCCTAAAAAAGGCCCAAATTCTTCAATGAGATCCGTCAACCTAAAGTAGCGCGCTTGAAGTTTTTTAGGCAAGTTCAAAATAGTTCGCATAACTTTTTCGTCAAAATATTCTATTGTCCATTGCATAGTCACTATAGCATATATGCTATAGCTCTCAAATCAATACAGGAGCAAAATTGTTTCAGCATTGTTACATGTGATTGCTTTAAAGATATCCGCTGGTAATGTTAATCAATTAATCTGGTAACACGAAATTACAGGAGATTGAAATGAAAAATATAAAATCCACACTTGCAACTACAATGATATTGGGTGTTGCCAGTTGGGGTGTGATGCAAATGGGTTTGGCGGCACCACAAACTGCGCCACTGCAATCGCTTACGCCAGCCACACACGTAAAAATAATTCACGTGATGCCGGCGCATTCCATGCGCATGTGGCGTTTGGGCTTTCATCACAACAAAAACTTAAACGCGCAAGATGCGGCGACAGTAACGAAAGCGGCATTAATTATGCGCGGCAAACATAATTTAAATGTGGGCAAAGTGGAAATGAAACAAACAAAGCATGGCCACAAATTGTATTTAGTGAATATCGTGAATGCGAAACATAACGTAATAAAACAGGTGATGGTAAGCGCTCGCAGCGGCATGATACGGCCGTTGCATTTGCATGCGGTGTAATTAAGTTAGATGGGCTTCGTTGAGGGTAACGAAGCCTGAATTTATTACGCCGAAAAAGAGGGGGATTGGCGGTTAGGGCAGCCATCTATAATTGTTTTGACTGCGCACAAAGTCAGCATTAAACCTGATAATGCCATGATCACAATCGCTAACACTTCTGTGTTTTTTTTCATCCCTTCATGCAATGCGACATCACCAGAATAGTTTCCGTCATATTTGCCATCAGAGATTTGCGCGCCATCAAATTTATTGCCGCAACGTTCATAAATATATAATGCCGCACTGGCTATAAAGAGCGTCACAAGTACAGCAATACCGCACCATCTCGCATTTCCTGCGGTTTTTGCTTCCCTGGTTGTGGCTCCGTCCTCAACATCACCATTTAACGTTCGCACTGTACCAAAGTTAGTCCTATACATATTTGCGGTAAGGTCCTCAGCAACAGGCACACTCAAAAGAGGTGCACTTTTGTCATTACTCATTCACTATTCCTCCACAATTTTGCGACAATAGTAACATTCTTGGATAAGGCCACCAGCATTATTTGCTACTTAATTTTTTCTTAACTATTTCATCGCCAGTCGTAATAGATTTTTAATGCTTCGCTGCTAGACTGCGCCTATAAACAATGATTATTTTGGAGAAAACCCCATGGCAACATACACTGGCATAGGCACACGCGGTGACCGATTTAAAAACCTGGAAACTTGGTCGCAATACGCCACACATAATTTGCATTTTGTGCCGGCCTTTTTGTTTTTTCTACCTGCATTCGTGGCTTGTGGCACCCTTATCAGGCCTTTCGGTTCTAATAGCGATAATAGTCCGCTGAATTTGAGCTTGAATTTCACCTTGGCATTAGGTGTGGTTAACGTCGTTGTGGCTTCTGGATTCGTGCCGCTTTGGCAGCGATTTGTGCTGCAAAATTGTTGCGACAAACCATCAGAGGACAGTAATCAACAAGCCGATTCCAGTGGCGAACCATCCAGGGTAGAAAAACCAACTTGGTGGGCGTTATTTAAAAACAGTGGTCGTGTTTCAGCTGAATTCACTTCCTTTACTGCCTTGAGTTTTGCATCGAATTTGTTGTTTAACGACCATGGTTTGTCAACACCATTTTACCGCGCTGCGGCGTTTTTTGTGGCAGCAGAAGCGCATTTAATGGTACGTGAAATTTTCGACCGTGCGCGGATTGCTTGTGCTAAAAATTCACAACATCTTCCCCTATTAGAGAATGATATCGGAATTATGGACTCAGATGCCGCTTATCATATCCAGCAATTTATAGCACACTCTGCTACCGCTCTTTTATTGGCGGCCTGCTTTTATGTGAGCTACCAATACATTAGTGACGATTTAGCGCATCACATTAACTTTGGCGAAAAAAATGTGGATCACGCAGCAGCGGTTTCTATAATGACAGCTATTCCAATGTGGTTGTTTGTGCGCGGTATTGGCGTGCAAATGCAACTCGAAAAATTAGCAAAAGCGGCTGCAGAATGTATGGGTGCAGCAGTTGGTTCGGCTCCAGCAACTCTACCTGCTGCTGGTCAGACAGTTTAATTAATTGATGTGTCGCCCATCGCGACTGCCATTAATTTATTTTTTAGCAGTGCATATTGATTAATGGTTTTCATGCCGAACGCGCGTAGCTGCGAACACATGGGTTGTGTGAATGAAAATACATCGCGCAAACCACGCATGGTCGCTAGCATTAACGAGTTAGCCGCTTTGCGTTGGCGTTCGTAGCGCCGCAGATTTTTAAATAGTGCGGGTCTTGTCACATCAATACTGTTGGTTAATGCACTCACGTCGGCAAAACCTAAATTCACTCCTTGTCCCGCTAACGGATGCAAACTGTGTGCGGCGTCGCCAATTAACGCTAAACGCGGTTGCACATAATGTTTGGCATGACGCATCACTAATTCAAATGTTTGACGCTGGGTAATAAGCGCAATGTCGCCTAAGCAATCACCAAAGGCATTGTTTAATTCCACGCTAAAGGAGGCTTCATCCAACGTCATTAATTCCGTAAAGCGAGTGGTGTCAGATGACCACACAATGGCGCAATGGTGTTTATCGTGTAATGGCAATAAGGCTAATGGGCCGCTATTTAAAAATACTTGGCGTCCTGTTGCTTGATGTGGCTGCTGGGTTTTAACGCAACAAATAATAGCGTGCTGATGGTATGAGCGTTCGTGTGTTGTGATATTCATTTGATGGCGTAACCAGGAGTTGGCACCATCGGCCCCAATAATAAGTGCAGCAGTAATTATTTTATTATCACTTAACTCAACTTGCGCTGCTGTTTCATTAATGATGACATGTTGCGGTTGAGCCGCATTAAAAAAATAAATACCACTTTGCTGTTGTGCCACTTGCTGCAAAGCTTGTACTAACGCGCGATTTTCCACAATCACACCCAATTGCGCTTGACCCAAATCACTGGCTGAAAAAGCCATTTCGGTGTGTGTGGCTTCATCCCAAACCAATAAGTGACGTAATGGCGCTAACGATTGCGCACGCAATTGCGGCCACACAGTTAATGATTTAAGTAATTCGATCGACGCTAAATTAATCGCGCTCACGCGTGCGGTTAATTCGTTAAACACAATGGCGGGAGACGGTTTTGCTTCAATCACAGCAACGCTTAGGTTTTTTTGCGCAAGCGCAATTGCTTGCGTCAAGCCGACCATGCCGCCGCCAATAATAATCACATCGACATTCATTCGTTTAGTTGCACTCCTAACATGAGTTTAGGTTGCTGGCCACTTAATCCCATGGTGCGTTTTGCTAAGCGTTTTTTTAATGGTGGTAAGCAATCTATCGCTAACATGGCTAATCCACGTAAGGGTTTTACTAGTGGTAATGACATTTCAAATATCGAAACCAAACCGTTAGTTAAGCGCATGGTGCGTTGTTGATCGGGTAAACGCCAAGCTAAATAGCGTTGCAATATCGCTTTACTACCCCAGTTTTGGTGTTGTAATTTTGCGTTTACTAACACTTCACTTAATGCGGCTGCGTCACGCAAACCTAAATTGAATCCTTGTGCGGCCAGCGGATAAACAGTGTGCGCGGCATTGCCCATTAACACTAACCGTTCACGTATGGGTTCGGCGACCGTAATGGTTTGCAAGGGGTAACTTAATTTTTGCTCGATCAAGCGCATAGCATTCGGTATATAACCTTTAAATACCGTTTTAATATAATCACCGTCGGGTATAATATTTTTGTTGTGCGTCCACACACATTGCAATTGATTTTTATGTGGCATTGGTAATAACGCTAGCACGCCTTGGGTGGTAAATCTTTCGTAAGCTGTGGCGTCATGCTCACCTTCCAACGTGATTTTAAAAATCGTCGCTTGTTGTTGATGATCAACACGCTGTGCGCGAATGTGCAAATAATCACGCACCATAGAGTAGCTGCCATCGCAAGCAATCACTAGCGGCGCATCCGTAGCTAACATTTGTGCCACAGCAGGTGCGGCACCAATAGTAACATTGGGCGATTGCGCAGCAGTTTGATATAACGCGTGTTGCAGTTGATTAAACGACACCACAAAACCCAGTGCCGGTAAGGCGTAATCCGCTGCTTGAAAATTTACACCACCCAATGTGGCTTGTTCGCACACCATGACTTTTTTTATTGGTAAGGCGTGTGCTTGTAACGCGGACCAGATACCCAATGTTTGTAAAATTTGTTGTGATCCATAAGCTAATGAAATAGGACGATCATCGGTGATGGTAGACGTGACTGTGTCAGGTAAATTTTTTTCAAATAATTGAATTTTAAAATACGGTGCCAAGGCACACGCTAAGCTGGTGCCAACTAATCCCGCGCCGATAATGATAATTTCTGGCTGTTGTTGCGTCATGGCGGCATTGTAACACTGGATTCAAGCATTCGCACAAGCTACCATGATGCTATTTACTAAGGTGCCGCCAATGATCACGATTACTGAAAAATTAGCCCAGCTCAGAAAAGCCATGCAAACTCATGCGCTTGATTTCTATTATGTGCCCAGTGGTGATGCGCATAAAAGTGAGTATGTGCCTGATTGTTGGCAGCGACGTCACTTTATCAGCGACTTTACCGGTTCAGCTGGTGATGTATTAGTTGGCAAAAATCAAGCGTATTTGTGGACGGACGCGCGTTATTTTTTGCAGGCAGAAACGGAGTTGGACGCCAATTTATTCACTTTAATGAAGCAAGGTCAAGGCGAAGTAGCGCCGATTGATCAATGGCTGGCGCAACAAGGTGAGGGTATTCAATTTGGTGTTGACCCAAAATTAATTAGCATTAGCCAAGCACTGACTATTCAACGTTCGCTTGAGCCACAGCAAGGAAAACTCATTGCCATTGATGAAAATTTAGTGGATTCAATTTGGCCCGATCGTCCTTTGTTAGCGCACAAACCCATTACCATTCAAGATGAAAAATACGCCGGTATTTCTTGTGATAAAAAAATAGCGTTGATCCGTGCTGAATTAAAAGAAAAAAATTGCTCTGCGCTCATCGTCACCCTGCTGGATGCGGTGTGTTGGTTATTTAACATTCGCGGTAATGATATTATTTTTAATCCGTTGGTTATTAGCTATGCGCTTGTCACAGCGGATGACGCTTTTTTATTTGTGGATGAGAAAAAAATTACGTCACAAATAAAAACGTATTTGGCAAAACACCACGTCACCGTTTTGCCTTACGAGAAATACCCTGAAAAATTGCAGGCTTTAACAGGCAATGTGTGGTGCGATCCATCGAGTTGCAGTTGGTGGTCGGCACGCCAATTAAAAAATGCCAAATTACATTTAGAGCGTTCACCTATTTGGTTGTTAAAAGCCATCAAAAATAAAACGGAACAAGCAGGCGCACGTGAAGCGCATCGCATTGATGCGGTTGCTGAAATTAAATTTTTACATTGGCTGGAAAATCATTGGCAAGCCGGAGTCACCGAATTAACAGGCGCTGAAAAATTAGATGCATTTCGATTTGAAGACAAGCGTTGCATGGATTTAAGTTTTCCCACCATCAGTGGTTTTGGGCCGAACGGTGCCATTATTCATTATCACGTTACCAAAACCAGTAGCCGCACAGTGGATGATTCTACTCTTTATTTAATTGATTCGGGCGCGCAATATCACTGTGGCACCACGGACATTACCCGCACTATTCATTTGGGTAAACCAACTGCCGCCCAAAAAAAACATTACACCTTAGTGTTAAAGGGACATTTAGCCTTGCGCCATTTGCATTTTCCAACCGGCACATGCGGCGAACAAATTAATGCGATTGCGCATGCGCCATTATGGAATGAAAATTTGGATTTTGGTCATGGCACGGGTCATGGCGTGGGCAGTTATTTATGTGTGCACGAAGGCCCACAAGTTATTGGTAATCGTTATACTCAGATACCGCTCGTGCCGGGGATGATTGTCAGCAACGAGCCGGGATTGTATTTGCAAAACCAATACGGTATTCGCATTGAAAATCTGTGTTTAATTGTGGAAAAAGAGCAGCAAGGATTAAGTGGTCACGGACCGTTTTATGGCATGGAAGACTTAACGCTAGTGCCATATTGTCGTAAATTAATTGATAAAACAGTATTGAGCGAAACCGAAATCACATGGATTAATGAATACCATCAACGAATTTTTGATACGTTAAATAATGAATTGACGGCTGACGTAAAAGAATGGTTGAGT
>JBGTHB010000097.1:0-9279 GCA_041746415.1 Coxiellaceae bacterium
GCCACAACGATCACATCAAAAACTTATACGTTAACTCTTGTTGGAAAATTCTTGGTAAGCATTATGGGAACTGGTCTTCGGGGTTTCGCCGATGCAGGTATGGCTGTTGTTCATCGTGATGACGTGCTAGCCGATACCAGCCACATCAACCCAACTTTTGGTGTCGGTTTAGATTATGTGTTTAAAAAACATTGGATGGTGGACACCACTTTTCAATACGTTGCTGGTTATGATAAAGCTAACCTAACACCCGCTGTAAATTACAGTCCGTTTTTATACACGGTTTACGTAATGCTGGGTTATCGTTTTTAAAAAATCGCAGCTACAATTTAAATCCACTGGTTACGCAACACCCAAAAGTTCGCTAGAATGTACTCGTCGCAATTGGAATGAGTATACTAGAAGTAACGCATAAGGATTTCACATGAGCAAAGAATTTGATGTTATCGAAAAAGACATTATGGATGGTTTGATTCGTGATCGTCGTAACGAACGCCGCTGGCGCAATATTCGTTTTATTGGCTGGATGTTTATTTTATTGGTTTACGCTGTTTTAATTTTTGGTCCTAGCAACAGCGGCGGATCAAAATCCTCTTATCGCGGGCATGACTACGTCTCGTTGATTCGTTTAAATGGGGTAATTATGCCAGGCCAAGCGTTTTCAGCTAGCAAAGTGTTGCCACAGCTGAATGCCGCTTTTCGCGACGAGAAATCCAAAGGTGTGGTGTTACTAATTAATTCTCCGGGCGGCAGTCCTGTACAAGCCTCCATAATTCACGATCGCATTTTGTATTTGAAAAACAAATACCATAAAAAAGTTACTGTTGTCGGTGAAGACGCCTTAGCTTCAGGCGCCTATCTTGTGGCTACAGCTGCCGATAAAATTTACGTCAATCGTGATACTTTGACTGGTTCAATTGGTGTGATCATGAGCGGCTTTGGTTTTGAAGGCGCTATCGAAAAACTCGGCATTACCAGACGCGTATTTACTGCGGGTTTAAACAAAGATCGCCTCGATCCATTTAAACAATTAACGCCTGCTGATGTCGCCAAAGTGAAAATCGTTTTGGACGATGTCCATAAAGATTTTATTAACGACGTCGTCCAAGGTCGTGGTAAACGCTTACAGGGCAGCCGTGCTGAATTATTTTCGGGTGATTTTTGGAGTGGTAGCGAAGCCGCGAAATTGGGCTTAGTCGATGGCACAGCCAATTTATGGACGGTGTTACAGCAACAATATGGTGTGCAGTATTATCGAGATTACACCCCACAAGGAAACTTGTTTGCTGAGCTATTAAAAGGCGCTGAAACACAACTGGATTTACATTTAATGTACCAAGGTGACCCGGTTAAAGCACAAGCGTTTTAATTGATGAGCACCTATTATATTGGTGATCTCCAAGGTTGTTTTGATGAGCTGCAAGATTTATTGCAGCTCATTCATTTTGATCCCACTCAAGATCAACTCGGTTTTGTGGGCGACTTAGTTAACCGCGGTCCAAAATCATTAGCCGTATTGCGGTTTTTAAAATCCACCCCCAATGTAAAAGTGGTGTTAGGCAACCACGATATTTTTTGTTTAATCCTAGGCTATGGCTTAATTCCAACAGATGCTTACAAACACACACTGCACGAAGTATTAACCGCACCCGATAAATTAGAGTTACTAGAATGGCTGCGTCAACAACCGTTATTATCTATTGATGACGAGCAACAAGCCGTAATGGTGCATGCCGGTATCGCGCCGCAATGGAATATTCACCAGGCAAAGCAGTTTGCTGATGAAGTGCAGCAACAATTGCGCGGTGAAAATTTCAAAGCTTATTTACAACATGTGTTTGGCAATGAGCCCCCACAATGGCATGAAAAACTAACGGGTCTACCGCGGTGGCGTTACATCACCAACAGCTTAGTGCGTATGCGGTTGTGTCGCGCGGATGGCACATTAGAATTTAATACCTTGGAAGCAACCTCATTCGATGGCTATCAACCCTGGTTTGATTTTCGCACTTACCAACAGGATCAACATCAAATTTATTTCGGTCACTGGGCAAAACTCAACGGTCATTGCGCCACCGCACATTGTCATGCACTGGACACAGGCTGCGCCTGGGGGCATGAACTGACAGCGATTCGGCTAGAGGATCAACAACGTTTCAGTGTGAGCAAGCGCAAATCATTTTAACCGCGGGTGAAAAAACGAGGCTCTAAACACCATCTCGAAGAGCGACATTCATATCATGATATTTTTTATTGGCACTTATACATGGATTGTTACGCTTGCTGCGCGCGCTCACAATGACAGCAAAAGAAGGTGACATTCATATAAAAGCTCATGTCATTGCGAGCGAGGAACGAGCGTCACAATCCATGTCGTGATGCTTTTTAATAGCACCTTATTCTATTTACTCACTCTGGGAGGTACGTTCATGCTGACTAAAAAGAAATACGCTGCAATGTTATAAAACGACAATCAAACGGATTTTTTTCGTCTTTGTGCCGCAGCGTGCTGGTTATTTGCTGCCATTCATTTTCGTTCCAGTGTGGAAAAAAAGTATCGCCCTCAACACACGTGTCTATTATTGTTAAATATAACGTATTTGCATGTGGCAACGCTTGCGCAAACAATTCACCGCCACCAATCAACATCACTTCTTCATTGTCTTGTAATAACTGCATGGCTTCATCCAAAGAATGTACCACCTCGCAACCCGCCTGCTGATAATTTTGTTGGCGTGTAATAATGACATTACGCCGCTGTGGCAATGGACGACCGATACTATCAAATGTTTTACGTCCCATTACCACGGGCTTATTCAAGGTGAGCTGTTTGAAGTGCGCTAAGTCCGCCGGCATTTGCCATGGCAATTGATTTTTCACGCCAATCACTCGAGTTTTATCCATGGCCGCAACCAACGCTAACTGCACTTTTTTCTCACTCTGGTTAATATGAATATGCTTAAAAAATTATTTTTTACTCACTACAAATAAAAGGCAACTCTATCCTACCTATCCAAAAAGGAATTATGGCACGAGCGCATCAGCCCAGCAAATTAAGCACGGTGAATATTCATACCGCTGCTAAACGTTTGCGGTTGGTTCTTGGTATGGCCACTCTATTTGGCACCCTTTACACAGCCAATCAAAAGTTCGCACCTGGGTTTAATCAACCATACTAAACATATATTCACCGGTGGCCTCTTCATCTGTTGCAGGTGACAACAAACTCACAAACGTATTTTCAATTACATTATTGAATTGTTGCTGTTGATGCGGATATTTAAAATCGCCGCTGGCTGTATTCGTCATAGAGTTAATATCCACTTCAAGTTGTTGCACAGCAGTCTGTTTATTTTGAGCTGTCGTTGAACCAGCGCTGTGTTTGCCTGCACTAACTTTTTCAACTGCCTCAATAATGACACCGCTTTCTTGTGTTATCGCACCCAAATAGGCAGCCGGTAACGAATTAATTAATAAATTGGTCATGCCTTGTTTGAGCTGGGTGGTGGATTTAGCGCATTGCACTTGATCGTGCAATCGCGCTACCCCCTGCCCATTAATGCTAACATTTGTCGAACCTGCTTTAATCGGGCCACCTTTGTGTGGCGATTGATCCGCATATTTTTTAGAACATTTGTGCTTGGAACCGATCACTGCCAGTGATTTTTCAATTCCATTTTTCACTTTTAATTGGATAGCAGCAGCGCTGAACTGGATTGACTGATTATCAATTTTAATTTGGCTCGCGCCTACTTTTAAAATAATTTGGCGTGCCATAATGCGACTGTTACCACTGGTTACATTAATAGATTGCGTGCCATTAATTTTTTCGGCAAGTGTTTTTTCCACTCCCCAATATACATTTTTTTCGACTGTAATGTTTTGTGCGGCCGATGAATTAATAGTAAATTGTGATGGCTGTGTTTCATGATCAAAAATCAATTGATGATGCTCACTGCGAATACCAAATGATTTTTGTTGGGATTGCGATTTAACAACGCCTAATATAATGGGTTTATCTGGATTGCCTTGATAAAATCCCACCTGCACTTGGTCACCCACGCTGGGTGCAAATTGCACCCCGTGATCGTGACCCGCCCATTGCTGCACCAAAGGTAACCAAATGCACTGCTGCGTCGTTTGCCATAAAAATTTAATTTTAATTTGGGTTGGTTTTACGGCGAGCACGGTGGCAAGTTGATTTGCTTGATGTATTTTCTGATAATTTTTTGGCAGCCAATCACTTTGTCGACAGCTTTGCTTAATCAAAAATTGATTAACAACGTGTAGCACAGTAATTTTATTCTGTGTTAATGGCACTGGATTTATCACACTCCATTGCGCTCGCGTAATAATATCGGCTTTGTCTCGTAGCCCAACGCCATAGTTTAACTGTGTCGTTTTGGCTTTAATGTTTATCCCACCAGAATCGATACTGCATTTAAACTGATGGTGATCGCTTATTAGAAAATCTTTTTTAATTAAAAAATGAATGGTATCGAAAAAATGAATTTGATGTGCATCGTTAGTAAAAGTGAAATAAAAACCCAAGCCAGCATCTTTTAATAAGCGCAATAAAAAATTCAAACTGCTCTCATTGTATTGCAACCGATAATCAAACTGCTGCGGCGTTTTCGCTAATTGCCACTGACAGCTCAAGTTGAGTGTCTTTAGCAACTGCAAACTCATTTCTTTTGCATTTTTTTGATAATAAACCGCTGCTACAAATTGCTGCTTCAATAACACTAACGTTGGCTCAAGTCGAATCGAATAATGAAACAAATCGTGCCGTTGCTGTAAATACACCACTTGCGTAATCATGCCATGCACATAGCGCGGCGTCGCTGCGCCAGAAAAAATCTGCGCCCCCATGGTTTTATGTATTAAAGAAGCAGGGGTTAATGCGCTTTGTGCCAACACCTCTAACTCAATATGAAATAATGCGGAAATCGCTTCCATGGCGCTTATTTTTATTAGCCATTTTATAGCGGGATCGGGGTTATCGGTGATGGTTAACATGCTTTGCTTTTAAGCGAGTTTCTGCTCCATTTCAATACCGGGATTTGTCAAAATGTGTTACTTTTATCACTATGAGCCACGATGAAAATAATAAAGATTTTTTCAACAAAAAAACTATACGTAATCCCGATGAATTACCAGCGGACTTGCGCGAGCAATTGGATAAACTTGGCCTAACTGATTTAGTCGATTGGTCAACTGCCATCAAACCCAGCGATATACTTTATTTACTGGATCATTGTCCTTTTTTACAAATCGTCAGTGCCCAAGCCCGACCAACCCATGAAGTGAAAATCATCAAAGCGCCCAGTGGCTGGGATGTTTTAGATTACGGTGATGCCATGACCAGCTCTCCAGGAAAATTGCTGTTCAGTGACTTAGAAGATTTTAAGCGCATTCTAAAAGAAGAAGACGAAAACAGTGGCAAAGGGCGAACCGGGCGCGGCACGATTTATCAACAAACTTTTGATACCGCGGCATTTATGGTGGCTCAAGCGATTGCAATGGGTTGGCATGGCATCCACATCGTGGATGGTCATCCCAAAATGCAGTGGGCTGCGTGGATGGCGGCATTAGACAATCAACTGTCAGTCAGTGGTTTTGAACCCAGCAAAGAAGACCTCGCTAAACGCGAGCGCGTCAAGCGCCCAGAAAGTGATGACGCGGGATTGTATGTTCGCAATAAAAAACCGCCGCGATAAATATTATTAAGCGGCAGGTGCAGTAACCTCTACTGATACCGGCTTTGCGGAATCACGATTTTCAGAGTAAATTTTATGTAGCAACTGAACAAATGCCCTTCTATTTTCGGCATACTCTTGCACCCCAGCCGGATAAAACTCCAGTAAGAAAACTTCAGAGCGCGTAAAGCGTATGCGTTCAACTTTTCCTGACTTATCACGAAAAACAATCAGTGGTTTTTTAAAACGTAGAATTGCTGCTTCAAGCATAGCATTGGTTAAGCCAGCAAAATCCAGTTCATTATTGTTACCGTCTTTCAGTGGCTCACCAGAAGAGTCTAAAATTCTCACCTTCTCTTCGGCTATTTCAATTTCAAGGTGCGTCAGCGGCGAGCTAAATCTTCCTACTGAATCCCCAAATAAACCCATATTGTCTTTTAGTTGCGTGAAAGCCTTTTCGCCTTCGTTAACATCACCAAACAACATCTTGAGTATTGCCGCACGATTTGCCTTTTTATCGGCACTCCACAATCGGGCCTGGGTGGCTATATACTGTAAAATTAGCCGTTGCTGATGACAGAGGAACAGCCACTGGTTTTTATTAGTTTCTTTTAAATCGGGTTCCTTTAACTTCGCGATGTTGGCGTTGAATTGCTTAATGGCATCGCTCATTTCTGGGAATGCTTCTTGCGCTGATTTACACAATTCGGGTAGCTGAAAAAAGCTGTCAGCAGATAAACCAAAATATTTTTCTTTGCCAATTCCACCAATATTACGCACCGCTTCATCATAAACAGCCGCATCTAGCGTGGCTAAAGCATCTTTATTATCCGAAAATTCATGTAACGTTGTTTCGGCAGCGTTCAGTAGTGCTACTTTAGTTTGCGTATCCGCTAACCAGGGGTAGTGTTTAGTTGCAGAGCTAAACAAGCTTTGACCTGAAAATTTTTTTAATGCGTCATCTGATTCTGCTTGCATCCGCCATTGCTGCTGAGGACGTGGAGAGCGCTTCAATAGCTCTAATGCTCGCGTAAACACCAACGCTTGCACGCCAGCCTCACTCACATTAAAAGTTTCTTGTAGCTTTGTAACTGTCGCATTTGATAGCGGCATCTTAAATCCTCGGCATAATGACTGGTTATTAGCTGCACCATACCAAACCCAGCTTAAACCAGCATTAAGACTATATTAAGGAAGCAGCTATTTTTGCTGTGGCAAAACGGGGCCTGGCGCCAACATAAAATCGGGTCTCGACATATCTTGAAATAGCCTGTTTTCGTCCTGCCAAAAACGATTCATATTAACGTCGAACACACGCATTTGCTGCCATTGCGCTTGCTGCTGTTGCGTGATTTTTTGATACAGTGCTTTGGCTTCTTGATCAGAAACTTTTTTGCCGTTGCGATAGGCCACCACATTGATCTGTGGCTTGCCATTTTTTTCATCGCGCGTGGTTTGCACATACACTGTTTGCACTAGCGGCTGATAAAACGCCTGCATAGCCGTACGGTATTGTTGACGATTAATCCAACCCACTTGGCCATCACGACTGCTAACCGCCACTTTATACCAATCTTTTTCTTGATAAATCGGTGCAAGCGGCGTATTCGGTTTGAGCTTTGCTACCACTTTGGACGCGGTTTTTGGCTCAGCGTACAGCATTACTAAAGGAGCCGATGCGGTGGCTTTAACTGCCTTGGTTGATTTAGTTGCTGCTTTGTCAGCAGCAAAACTGGTGGCAACCAAAAACAAACTGGTAAAAATAATAAGTTTTATTGTTTTTATCATCGTGTTTCTCCTGCTAAAAATCGGTTTTGCCGAGGGATTTTCGTCCCCCGGCAAAATTATGCCAATTTTTAAACCTCATGCCAATGCTTACCCCAATTGCTATACGCTTTTTGGTAGGCATTAAAGCCATAATCAACCAACTCAGTTGCCGCCACTGCAAGGTAAGTCATGCTTAAATCCAGCACGGAATTAACACTCGTTTTAATGGCTTGCCGCGAGCCCATCCACTGGGTACACCCAGCAAGTGAGCTCATGGCCAAGCCGCAGCAAAGGAGCAATGGCAAGAAATAGGGGCGATGCACACGCACCGGTGCCCACGAAGGGCGAACACGGCGCGGCCAATAACCGACAGGGCTTAACGCAATGTTTTTTTCACTAACATGAGATTGAGTCATAAATTTTCTCCTTTTTATATTGTCCTCTTTACGTTCTCATTTGTTCTCATGTTATGCTCAATCCAAAAAAATGGCAAGAAGTTTTTCAATTTTAACTAATAACTAAATAAACAAGCGTATTCTATATTCCGAGAGCCTAGCGAATCTCTTATGCCACTGACTCAATGAGAAAATTAGCATAACTACCCATCGATTTTAATTTTTCTTAAGTATTTCCTCATTGTGCCGTAATCAGTCTAGTAGTATATTCTGTGCATATTTATTGTTCAGCTTGAGAGGTTTTCGCAATGGCTTATAATCCAACCGGAGTTCGTAATCGCTATGTTTTTCCCTATGTCATGATGTCTCTATTATCACCAATAAACAGCCTGCTCCCAACCCTTACTATTAGCATGCTGATGCTATGCGATTTGGCAGACGCAACAGCACGCATGGCTCGCAACTACAGCCCCTCTAAAAAGCGGCCTGCAACCCCAGCAAAAGGAGGCGACGACGATGTCTATTATATTCAAAAAAGTGATGGTACAACTTTCACTAAACGGGGCAGGGATATGCCAGGTAGCATGAAACTCTCGCCGCATGATGACCTAAGTCGTGTTGATTACCCTCTTCAAGAAGCTCAACGCCTACTAAAAGCAGATTCAACTTTGGCACATAACCCTTATGCCTCCGTAAAAGCTAATCGAGATTCTGAAAAACTTTGCGCCACTACCATGAGAGATTTAAATGGCGTACGAAAAATATGCACACCCGAGGGTGCTTGTTTTCATGAGGTAACTAGAATAGTGCTATGCGATATTGTGGAGCCAGGAGCAGCTAATACAACTACTTCTGCTTACGCTGATATTGCCTCGTCGTATCGCACCAAAATGATAGATTGGGGTAAAAGCGGTTTAAATGTACCCGTTCAGCTAGCTAAAACACTTTTTCGTTTTTTTAACGCGGCTCAACGTTGCTTATTAGCAAACAGTTTTACTGGTTATCAAAACGGCTATGGGTGCCGTACGCTGCTTACTCAGCTGAATCCAAATGGGATAGATCAACCTCGATTGCCATATTCAATTAGTAATTCTCCTCATGCGATTTTATTTGAGTCTGTTACTCATACATCTAACAGCGGTCTTACAGCTGATATGGCAACGGTATTAGCCCGTGCTCAACATCCAGGCGCTGGTTCTTAAACCGTATGACGCAACAACCATAATGTCGCGCCAACCCATACCGCATTGATGGCAATATTCTTTTTTTCAAATCGAAAAAAGTTTAGTTTAAATGTTTTATATGAATAGTAGGCAGGATACCAGACATAAAAACAAGCGTTGCCAACTAATAACCCAAGTGGAAGCGCGGCTAAATGAAAATACGGGTAAAATAATAGTACTCCTAAAATAGTAATA
>JBGTHB010000098.1:0-2414 GCA_041746415.1 Coxiellaceae bacterium
ATACGCAAAACTGGGGTGCGTATCATTGGCAAACGGTTGCAACATGGGTGCCGCTGAACTACCCGCTGTCGGTGTTTCTTCGTAATTGTAAAGTCGATTCCACGCTGTGCCCACACCCGCAGCAAAATATGGACTCCAACATAAACGGAGATAACCTATTTCACTTGTGGCTAATAAAATTCCGCTACCAATTTTATCGCTGTAAGACAACGTATCAAAATTCGACGCAAAGTTAATTGCCGGATGCACAATACCATTGGTGGAAGTGCCGGCATAAGCGCCTTGCACACCCAGAGTAACCCACATGGGTTTTTGAAAATCCCATTCGTAGCCCAGTGTTAATCCAGCAAAACCCGCCGCTTCAATACTGCGATTTGCCGCATATTGATTGCTTAAAGTGGGCGGTGTGTTGCTTAACATCACATTTTGGGTGGCGCCTGTTTCTGAAATACCACCGCCACCGGTCAAAGCACCAAACCAATGATGCTGAGCCAAAGCAGAGGAAGCAAATAAAATTAAAGCGGGAACAGAAAAAACGCATAACGAAACCATTCTATTTTTCATCTAGTAAGTTCCTTTACTGATTTTTGCACGAGCACCGCAGTTTAAACATAAGCAATGAAATTAGCAAATAAAGTTTAATGTGTTTTTATAAACGCCACGATTTGTTCCAGTTTATGCTGCTTCAAAAATATAATGACATGTATTCGTGAATAACCCACATTACTGCCTGCTTCAACTCCTGCTTGCCAGGTAAAATGTTCGCCCAACATTTCACTGTCGCCTTTTTGAGTTTGTTGCGCTGTAGGCGCGGCATATAAACCAGTTTGCATCGCCGCCACCACATTCATCGCCACAGCGTGCGCCGCCATTTTGTTTTTTAAACGCATCGCTACTTGCACACTACGCTGCATAGTAAACAACACAGCTGTCAAAGCAATCGCTAAAATTAATAATGCAATTAACACTTCAATAAGTGTAAAACCGCTAACAGCTTTTTTTTTATGCAGCGGACTTTTCAGATACATTCCAATTTGCAATAGTTGCATTGGTGCCGGTTCCATCGGGTTGATTACTTGGGCCGTAACTGTATATATCCACATCACCATGCTTACCGGGATTGATATAATGATAAGGGTGCCCCCATGGATCTTTTGGTAACTGGTGCAAATAACCACCGCTCTCCCAATTTTGTGGAACGGGCTGTGCAGTCGGCAATTTAACTAATGCTCCCAAACCCTGATCTTGTGTTGGATAAATACCATTATCTAATTTATATAATTCCAACGCATTTTCAATGGCAATAACATCTTGTTTTGCCCGCACGATTTGCGCTTGTAACGGACGCTGCATCACACGCGGCACAATAATCGCGGCCATAATCGCTAAAATAACGACGACTACCATCACTTCTATTAATGTAAAGCCCGATTTTAAAGGCCGAATATAATTTGATTTTTTCATCTTCTCTCCTTGTTTACATTGAGGTATAACTTTGATCTAACGCAAAAATTGGCAGCATAATCGCTAGCACAATAAATAATACAATACCGCCCATAAACAAAATCATGACTGGCTCAAACAAAGTGAGCAACGCGGTGATTAACGCTTTGGCATCGTTTTCTTGTTGAGTAGCCGCTTTTTCTAACATTTGCTCAAGCTGACCGGTCGCTTCACCACTTGCCACTAAATGCACAAACATAGGCGAAAAAAATTTTGCTTCGCGTAAAGCATTGTGAATAGCAACACCTTCACGCACACGTTCAATCGCGACCAACACTGCATAACGCATCGGTAATGGTGTAATTAATTTTGCTGCGGCTTGCATTGCTTCAATGATGGGTACACCGGCAGCACTTAAAATCCCAATGGTACGCCCAAAACGTGCGCTGTTAATTGTTTTTAAATTCTCACCCAGCAACGGCAGCGCTAATAAAAACCGATGGGCACGCTTTCGATAACGCTCACGCTGCAACAATTTTTGCAAAAAATAAATCATCAATGCCAAACACGCTATTACAATTAAACCATCGTGTCGAGCAAATTGGCTCACATTCAATAGTACTTCAGTAGGCCATGGCAATGTTTGTTTCATTTGCACAAACACATCAGTAATTTTTGGTACGATATAAACCAGCAAAAATAATACGATCGCAATTGACACGGCCGTCATTAATAGCGGATAGATTAATGCTTGGCGAACTTTCTGCTTGATATCACTTTGCTTTTCAATGTAATCCGCCAAACTCAACAGCACCTGATCCAACCGTCCGGATTTTTCGCCAGCATAAATGGTTGAACGATACAATTTAGGAAAAGCACGCGGAAAATCTTCCATGCCAGACGCCAAAGAATGTCCCGCCAATACACGTGAGCGCACCCCTAAAATAATACTTTTAATATGATGTTTATTA
>JBGTHB010000099.1:0-18169 GCA_041746415.1 Coxiellaceae bacterium
CATGATGAAATTGAACGAAAGAAAGAGCGAGCTACATTTGATAGCAGTCAGATGAAATTATTCACAGCACTAACAAAGGAAACCAGCTCATGGCGTCATAAACGTAATGTCACTCGTATGGCCGCAGCGGCAGCATAATCGTTAACTGCCTCAACACACTTCATTAAATGATTCCGCTAAATAATCAATAAACGCTCTTACTTTAGAAGCCACATAACGCGTGGGTGGATACACCGCATAAATACTCATTTCACGCGCGCAGTGTTCATCAAATAATGGTATTAGCAACTGTTTGCGAATGGCGTTACGACACATAAAACCAGGCAACATCGCAATACCCAAACCGGCAATAGCGGCTTCGCGCACAGCTGAACTGTTCATCGCTGAAAAATTACCATTCACCGGAATACTAATAATTTTTTTATTTAATTTAAATTCCCAGTTTTTGCCTGCCGGTGAATTTTGATAATGCAAACAATTGTGTTGCATTAATTGCTCAGGATGCAATGGCTGGCCGTGTTTTTCTAAATAACCCGGTGCGGCACACACACGCATAAAACTAGTAGCGATGCGTCTAGCATGCAAACTGGAATCCACCAATTCACCAATACGAATGGCGACATCAATATTATTAGCAAATAAATCTTCGTTATTGTTAGCCGGAAATAATTCCACTTGCAGCTCTTTATGTTGCTGCATGAACTCCGCCAAAATGGGAGTTAATTGATAACGTGCAAAACTCACCGGGCTGCTAATACGTAATACACCGCGGGGTTTGGTTTGATGATCGTTCAGCGAATGAATCGCAAGTTCAATGTCTTCTTTAATGGCAGAGCACCGTTGATAAAATAATTCACCGGCTTCGCTTAACGTCACTTGACGTGTGGTGCGATGCAATAATTGCACGCCTAAATTTTCTTCTAAGCGACTAATGCGTTTGCTTACCGATGATTTGGATAAACCAACTTTATCTGCCGCTTGCGTAAAATTGCCTTGCTCAGCCACCACCACAAACAGCACAATATCTAAAATAAAGCGGGAATCCGTTATCATAATCACCTTTCTGCTAAGAAGCGGCTTATGCTACCATGATTGCATTAACGCAGAATTAGGAGCTAGCGCATGCCCAACACCATTGTCACTGTGATTAAACATACCGTCACACTCAGCGCACTGGTGCTCCTTGGTGCTTGTGCTTCATTGCAAGTGCCACGCGCACGCCCTGAAAATCAATTTACTTATCAACCGTGGCAAGTGCGTGAGAAAAAATTAATGACGCTCATTGATTGGAGTATCAAAGGTGCTTTTAGCATTCAACAAAACGGCAGTGCGCACATTGCCAATTACGAATGGCAACAACGCGGACAAAGTTATTTCATCAACATTCGCTCATCATTAAATTTAGTTGGCGCACAAATAAAAGGCCGCCCCAACAAAGTTTGGCTCTATCGTGGCGACAAAATGCCCGTTATCGCGCATACACCAGAAGCACTGATGCAACAAGAGTTGGGTTATTCCTTGCCAATAAGTGATTTGCAATTTTGGATTCGTGGCTTACCCGCGATTGCGCCTCACACAGCAAAATACGATGCATTCGGTCACATCGCTTCACTGAAACAAGACGGCTGGAACATCACCTATGATCGTTACCGACCTTTAGGCGACGTCGATGTGCCGCGCGTGATTGAACTGTCACGCCCTGGATTACACATTAAAATCGTTGCCAACATTTGGTCTCGCGATTAATTTGCACAAACGCGCGTTGACTCGCGGCTAAAAACTGCTACCATTTGCGTCTCAGTTCTGTTGGGGTGTCGCCAAGTGGTAAGGCACGGGGTTTTGATCTCCGCATTCCTAGGTTCGAATCCTAGCACCCCAGCCAAGTTATCCCTATAATGTTCCAATAAAATTTAAAGGAACGCTTGTGCCAACCAGCTCAAATTTTCGCATTTTTCACGGCAGCGCCAATCCAGCACTCGCTGCTGAAATTTCAACTGCACTCAGTATTCCTGTCGGCAAAGCGCACATTGGCCGCTTTAGCGATGGCGAAGTGCGATTTGATATTGAAGAAAACGTGCGTGGTCGCGATATTTTTGTGTTGCAATCCACTTGTCCGCCCAGCAATGACACCCTTATGGAGTTAGTACTCATGGGCGATGCGCTGCGGCGCGCTTCTGCTGCCAGCATTACTGCCATCATTCCATATTTTGGTTATGCCCGCCAAGATCGCCGTGTGCGCTCACAACGCGTACCCATTTCCGCTAAAGTGGTAGCCGATATGATACAAGCAGCTGGTTTTACCCGTGTGCTCACTGTTGATTTGCACGCCGATCAAATTCAAGGTTTCTTCACCATCCCGGTCGATAACATTTACGCCAGCACCACCATGATTGAACAGTACAGCGTGCAAGAGCATTGGCCGGATCCATTAATTGTTTCTCCAGATGTGGGGGGAGTAGTGCGCGCCCGCGCCATTGCCAAACGGCTCAACAATAACGTGGACTTAGCCATTATCGACAAACGTCGCCCTGGTCCAAACAAAGCGGAAGTCATGAATGTGATTGGTGAAGTAACAAACCGCCACTGTGTCATCATGGACGATATCGTCGATACCGCTGGCACATTGTGTCGCGCAGCAGAAGCATTAAAAGCACAAGGCGCAAAAAGTGTTTCGGCTTATTGTGTGCATCCAGTGCTTTCTGGCAAAGCCATTGAAAATATAGAATCCTCAGTGATGGATAAAGTGATTGTCAGTGACAGCATTCCGCTTTCAGACAAAGCCAACAACTGCGCCAAAATCCATCAAGTATCACTCAAACACTTATTAGCGGAAACCATTTCACGTATTAATTCTAAAGAATCCGTCAGCTCAATGTTCAGTGATGAATAGTGAGCTGTCGTTTCGCTAATCGCAAAACTGCTGTAATATGCAAAACGTTGTAACTACTCAGGCGCCCATGAAGATGAGCTGCAAATTGGCAAGAACGCGACAAGGTTGAACGTAAAATTAACGAAAAAGCAGAGTGTACACATTGTACATGAGCATTTTGAGGCTAATTTTACGTTCAAGATTGGCCGTTATTGCCGATTTCAACCCATGAGCTGGAGAGTTACAAAACGTTTATATAAAACAGGAGACTTTTCATGGCTGATTTTCAATTTAGCGCGAAACCCCGCGAATCATTAGGTCGTCACGCTTGCCGTGAATTACGTAATTCAGGCTTTGTGCCCGCAACCGTTTATGGCGCGAATGAAGCACCTGAAGCGGTGTATTTGGCACAAAAAGAATTGCAAAAAGCGTTGGAAAATGACGCTGTGTTTTCACACATTCTAAATTTAACCGTAGGCACAAAAACACAAAAAGTGGTTATCAAAGAATTGCAACGCGATCCCTATAAACCACGCTTATTACACATTGATTTTCAACGCATCAACACCAAAGAAAAAATCACTATGCACATTCCAGTGCACTTTTTAAATGAAGAAAAATCGCCTGGTGTAAAAGCG
Source organism: Coxiellaceae bacterium (assembly GCA_041746415.1). Lineage (GTDB taxonomy): Bacteria > Pseudomonadota > Gammaproteobacteria > Coxiellales > Coxiellaceae > JBGTHB01. The sequence continues at coordinate 3,508 of JBGTHB010000099.1, forward strand.
GGCGGTGTGGTTTCGCATCAAATGAAAGATATTGAAATTCGCTGCTTACCAGCAAATCTACCTGAATCATTTGAAATTGATGTCAGCAAACTCGAACTGGATGAAGCCATTCACTTATCTGAAATAACTATTCCAGCGAACGTAGAATTGGTGCACCCGGTTTCAGAAGAATATGACCCCGCTATTGTCAGTGTGCATGAACCACGAATCGCACAAGAAGACGTTGAAGCGGAACAAAAAGAAGCGGAATTAGCCGCAGAAACCGCATCTGAACATAGCGAAAATGAAGGTGGCGCTGAAGCTGAAAACGAAACCAGCGACAAAGGCGATACTGACAAAGCAAGCGCCAACGAGAAAGATGACAATTAAGCTCATTGTTGGTTTAGGTAATCCGGGTGCGGAATATGCCCGCACTCGGCACAACGTCGGCATCTGGTTTATTGATGCCGTCGCCAACGCTTGGCAAGCGCAATTTAAAGCAGAGAAAAAGTTTTTCTCCGATGTGGCCAAAGCCAACATCGACGGTCACGATTGTTATTTACTAAAACCCATGACCTTCATGAATGACAGCGGCAAAGCGGTTTTAGCGGCTTGCCAATTTTACAAAATTGACCCCAGTGAAATGCTTATCGCACACGACGAGCTTGATTTTCCCGCCGGTGAAGCACGCATCAAGCAAAACGGCGGCCATGGTGGCCACAATGGCTTGCGCGACATTATTGAAAAACTGGGTGGCGCGCATAATTTCTTACGCTTTCGCATCGGCATTGCTCATCCCGGGCAAAAAGAACACGTCACTTCACACGTACTCGGTGCGCCCTCAAAACAAGATAAGGCGCTGATTGATGACGCCATCATTGATGGTTTGCGTATCCTGCCTGACCTCGTCAACGGTCAAACGGAAAAAGCGATTCGGGACTTGCACTAAACTTCTTGCAGAACTCGCTCCAGTGAGAAAAGTGGAGGAAGGATCGGAGCACCGAACCGACGAACCAATTTTCCACTGGAGTAGCGTTATGCAAGAAGTCTATTGAAGGGGTTCATTGGCTTAACTAACTGCTGTATCATCCTGGGTCCAACAGCTACCAACCAATAGAGACTATATGGGATTTAAATGCGGTATTGTCGGTCTACCCAACGTAGGCAAATCCACTTTATTTAATGCACTAACGAAGGCCGGCATTGATGCAGCAAACTATCCGTTTTGCACCATCGAGCCAAACGTTGGCATCGTAACTGTGCCGGATGATCGCATTCAACAATTAGCTGCTATTGGCAAATCAAAAGAAATTATTCCCGCCACGGTAAAATTTGTTGATATTGCGGGGCTTGTTGCCGGTGCGTCAAAAGGTGAAGGTCTCGGCAACCAATTTTTAGCAAACATTCGCGAAACACAAGCGATCGCACACGTGGTGCGCTGTTTTGATAACGATGATGTCACTCACGTAGCAGGCAAAGTGGATCCGTTGGCTGACATTGAGGTGATTAACACTGAGCTTGCGTTAGCGGATTTAGATTCCATCGAAAAATTAGTTTTAAAAACAGGCAAAGACGCCAAACGCGGTGACAAAAAAGCGCAAAGCATTTTAAGTGAATTAGAATTGGTTAAAGAACAACTCAACAGCGGCAAACCATTACGTGCACTGAAACTTTCGTCAATTACATTAGAAGCACTGGAACCTTACCAATGTCTCACGCAAAAACCAGTGTTGTATATTGCTAACGTGGATGAAAATGGTTTTGAGCATAATCCTTATCTGGCCGTTTTAGAAAAAATTGCAGTAAGTGAAAACGCCAATGTTGTTGCTGTGTGTGCTGCTATTGAAGCAGAAATTGTAGAACTGGATCCGGCGGAACAGCAAGAATTTTTAAGCAGCTTGCATTTAACCGAACCCGGACTTAATCGCGTAATTCGCGCCGGTTATGAATTATTAGGATTGCAAACTTACTTCACCGTGGGGCCAAAAGAAGCGCGTGCTTGGACCATTCCCAAAGCAGCGACAGCAGTTGATGCAGCCGGTGTCATTCACACTGATTTTGCCAAAGGTTTTATCCGTGCTGAAATTGTGAGTTATGACGATTACGTCCGCTGTAACGGTGAGCAAGGTGCAAAAGAAGCAGGGAAATGGCGTCTGGAAGGCAAAGAGTATGTCATGCACGACGGTGATGTGGTGTTGTTTCGCTTTAATGTGTAGGTGAAAGATGAAAAAGAAAATTCAACATTTTGATTTTAAACCAGGCGATATTATTGCTAAAAAATACAAAGTAATTAAAAAACTGGGCGCTGGCTGGGAAGGCGAAGTTTACAAAATACAAGAACGCAAAACGAAAATTGTGCGCGCTGCCAAATTCTTTTTCCCCCATCGCAATAAAAAAAATAAAGTAGCTGCGCATTATGCCAAGCTACTACATAAACTTTCTGATTGCCCGATTGTCATTCACTATTACACTCATGAAACACTGGAAATAGACGGTCATGAAGTTACTTGCTTAATATCCGAATACGTCGATGGCGAAATTCTAGATAGTTTTTTAAAGCGTCAACCCGGCAAGCGCATTGGTATATTTCGCGCTTTGCATTTATTGCATTCCTTGGTTACAGGCTTAGAAGCGATGCACGCTGCTAAACTGTATCACGGTGATTTGCACACAGAAAATGTGATCATTAAACGTTATGGTTTGGGTTTTGATTTAAAGCTGCTGGACATGTACGACTGGGGGCAAAAAGAAAAGCGTGTTAATATGGAAGCGGATATTGTGGATTCCATTAAAGTGTTTCATGAAGCAATTGGCGGACACAAACTCTACGCCCAACACCCAAAAGAAGTGAAACAAATTTGTATGGGATTAAAACGCAATATGATTTTAAAAAAATTCAAAACCGCGCACGATTTGCGGTTATACTTAGAGAACATTAATTGGCAATCACCTTATCGTGAACAAAGCCAGCCCTAATATTCAGGAAGTGCATGGAAAAACGGATTATTAATAGCACGAACATGGAACAGTTCGAAATCGTGAGTAACAACGCATTTGAAGTGGGTTTTTATTCTCAACAAGCACCCGACAAACCTGGTCCCAATGAAGATTCACTCGGCTTTGTATTGCAACGCAATCGCGCCGTATTAATGGTGGCGGATGGTGTGGGCGGTGCGCCCAAAGGCGAAGAAGCTTCACACCAAGCCATTGACTCTGTGGTCAACATTTTTAGCGCTGAAAACACTGCACCCAAAGATGAAAACGAAACGCGTCACTTGATGATAGATAGCATTGAAAAAGCACATCAAACCATCATCAAAATGAATAACGGTGCGCGCACTACCTTAACTGCTTGCACCATTCACAATAAAATTCTGCGCAGTTACCAAATCGGCGATTCCAGCACCGTCGTCTGCGGCCAAAAAGGATTATTAAAATTTAAAGCCACCGAACATTCACCAACCGGTTTTGCCGTTGAAGCAGGATTACTCAAAGAACACGAAGCCATGTTACATCCCGAACGTCACTTGGTATCGAACATACTGGGCGAAAGCGACATGCACATTGAAATTGGCCCTGCCATAGAGCTCGCTGATTTTGATACCGTCTTACTCGCCAGCGATGGCTTGTTTGATAACTACTTAGTTGATCCTCTCATCGAAATTATTCGCAAAGAATCGTTACAAGAAGTAATGCAGCAACTGGTGGCATTGTGCAAACCGATGCTCGATACCGAAGGCCGCAAAAAACTCAACAAAACCGACGACGTTAGTTTTATTGTCTGTCGTCAGCGTTAAATCGGATATAATTAAATACAATTGGATACCGCCATGATCGACCATACTAAGTTAGCCATTCCAGCACCGCTATTAAAACTAATCGCAGCACCCTGAAAAAACACCTACTCGCTCTTTGCACCAGAAAAATCCTGAGCAAACAAGGCAAGGGACCCGCCACTTGGTATACCTTATGCCGCAACAAACCTTGACAAGACCGACCCAACCCGCGAGAATTTCACACCTCATCAGCACTTCTTATGGCTATGTAGCTCAGCTGGTTAGAGCACAGCATTCATAATGCTGGTGTCGGTGGTTCAAGTCCACCCATAGCCACCATATTGCCACGCTAGAGACATAGATTGTCTATATTGGAAATCAAATTGACAATTTAGACAGATCCGTGTGGCTTTCTGGCTGACTACCAAAGCTCGGAAAATAAAAAATGTGCACGATCAAATACATTCCAACGATTTTTAAAATTATGCGCGTCTGGCACTGGCCAAATACTCAATCTCTCTGCTTTAGCAAACGATTGCTGGGACTGACAATAATCCAGCGCCCTCGTACTGACTGGGTGCCGTTCCTTTTAGCAACTCTCGCTACCAGTCTAATCGTTATTTTTTAAAATCCAACCAACACCTAATCGATTCTTTATACATTGCTGGCATAACCAAACTATCAATTTCGTGCGGGCTGGCTAATTTTAATTCTTTATGTTCGTTGCTAATGGCTATGTTCATTGTCTCGCTGTTTAACAACACACAACCATACGTAACAATCAACACATGGGTATTAGCATTAATGCTATAAAGCCATGAATCAAGGATCGAATTTATTTCAACATCTAAATTGGTTTCTTCTTTGATTTCGCGCTGCAAACATTTTTTTGGTTGCTCGCCTAATTCTAATTTTCCACCAGGTAATTCGTATTCATCGCGTTCATTCTTCAATAACAAAACTTTACCATCAACTAAAAAAACACCTTTAATTGAAACCGGAAATTGTTGTGCTAAATTGTCTTGTGGCGAAATCATATTAGACTACCTCTAGTTTTTTAGCTCAGCAGAACAACTGAGGTGATTTAACGCTATATCAATTTTTTCAATCAACTCATCTGCACTGGGCCTTGCTTTAGGATTAGACAGCACATCTAAACTTGGTAGCTCTAACGCGCTCGCCAACTTAACTCGCGCACCTAAAGCAGTATACTGCGCTAATTCATCATTCATGAAAGCCCAGCTTTGAAATCAGAATTTGCACTTGGTTCCAACACTGTATCAAGCCGATCAATCAAGTCCTCGATGGGTGGTCTACATTCTGAATTCTGTAAAGTCTGCAGCTTTGGTAAATTAAACATAGAAAGTCCGTATCGTTCTAAATGATAACAAAGTGCATAAATATCTTGATCAGGCCTCACAATGTAAGTTTGCCCGCGGCGATCATCATCTCCGACTGCTTCTGGCGGAATATATGGGCAAACTTTGTTGTCACGGAACTTAAGGCGGTTTTGGCGTAAATCAATTTCCGCGGCAAACTCAAAATCAATAACGTAAGCACGATCACTCGTTTCATCATAAATCAAATTGCCGCCGCTTAAATCACGATGCACCCAACCCAACTGATGCAAACGCTGTACTTCCAACATACATGCACGCATGCAGCGTATTTTTTGCAATTGCAATTTATTTGAAAAACGGCAGTATACGTCGAGCATAACACCAGGCAAAAGCGGCAAAATTAATCGAACGTCTTTTTTTAACTTAACTAAAGTTGCCTGACCAACGTCTACTCCATACAGCAAATTCCAAACATCACATTCAAGTTGATAATATTTTAATAGGCACTCTAGATTTTTTTCTTTGGCATTAGGATCTGATTTAACGACGCGTCGCCACGACCCATCCGGAGCAGAAAAAACACGAACCGAATTATTAGAGCCATTAAAAGAATCTGATGGCTTTAATTCCTGATCACCACATTGAATATCTGAGTCACGACGCGGACGACTAAAAAAACCACAGCACCCAGCTAGTTCAGGTTTTGCAGGATGGTACTGTATTTTTTGTTCTGATGGTTGAGGATCTTCATCCAAATGCTGGCGCCGTGACATTAAAAATACTCCATGATTTGTTGCGGCGTAATATTTTTTAATTCTGCAAACTGCCATTTCGGTTGACGATCTTTATCCACCACCGCAGCGCGCACGCCTTCATAAAAATCAGGGGTGTTGGCGAACTGGCACGCTATTTTGTATTCCATGGCATTGATTTGATCGTAGCTCATACTTGCCGCGCGTTTTAATTGTTCTAACGTTACTTTCAAACTCAATGGTGATTTTTGTTTTAATGTTTCTAAGGTCGCTAACGCAAACGCATCATTTGAATTTTGTAATCGTTTAAAAATTTCTTCCACGCTGTCTGCGCCAAAACATTGTTCGATTATGGTTTTGTGTTGCATGATTTCAGATTCGCCTGCTTCTGTAACACACTCACTCAATGTCGCAGCGATTGCATTCACTTCACAATCACGCAAGCCTGCTATTACACGCGGCCAATTTTCTTTATTGATGCAGTGAGTCACTAAGCCTAAAGCAAACGCATCGGCGCGCTTAATTCTAGCTCCAGTTAAACCTAAATAACGACCTATGTAATACGGGCAGCGCGTTAAAAAATACCCAGCACCAATATCAGGGAAAAAGCCGATGCCTGTTTCTGGCATCGCAAATAAAAAATCGTCACTAGCGATACGTACCGTCCCATGCAACGACACGCCGACACCGCCACCCATAACAATACCGTGTAAAAAAGCGATATACGGTTTGGTGAAATGAAAAATGATTTTATTCATGGCGTATTCGGTTTTGAAAAACGCGCACGCTTGTTCGGCGTTGTCGATGCCATTATCGTAAATCGCACGAATGTCACCACCGGCGCAAAAAGCACGGTCGCCTTCACCACGAATTACCACTGCAAACACAGACAGATCATCTTGCCATTGCTGTAACTGCAAAGCCAGCTGCTGACACATCTCAAGCGTTAATGAATTAAGTGCTTTGGGTCGGTTCAAAACCACTTCGCCAATCTTGCCGCAACGGCCAGACGATAAATTAAAAATAATGTCACTCATAGCGAATTACTATAACGAAATTGTGGGCACAGCGGCAAGCAATCTTTGCGTATACGCGTGCTGGGGTTGAGTAAGCACGGTTGCTGTGGCACCGTGCTCAACGATTTTGCCATCACGCATCACCGCAATGTCATGTGCCATATAAGCCACTACCGAGAGATTGTGGGTAATCAGTAAGTAAGCAATGTGTTTGCGTTGCTGAATCTCTTTGAGCAAATCCAACACTTGTTTTTGAATCGACACATCCAATGCTGAAGTCGGCTCATCCAATATTAAAATTTTGGGGTCTAGCGCTAACGCGCGCGCGATGCAAATGCGTTGTCGTTCACCGCCAGAAAATTCATGCGGGTAGCGCCACTTCATATCGGGATTCAGCTTTACTAACAATAACAACTCATCCACCTTGGCTAAACGCGCCGCCTGATTTTTTTCGGTGTGCTGTGCACGCATCCCTTCCATAATGCTTTCGGCGATGAGCATTTTTGGGTTCAGCGCGGCATAGGGATCTTGAAACACCATTTGTATATCTTGACGGAATTGCGTGGAATCAAATATCACTTCGCCCTGACTGATGTGATTTAATTTAACTAACGCCTTTGCGACTGTGGTTTTTCCTGAACCCGATTCCCCAACCAGCGCCAGTGTCTCAGCGGCGTTAATCACCAAATTCACCCCGTCAACGGCTTTTACGGGCGTTGGTTTTTTTAAATAAGGAAACGTACGCCGATCACTGAAATAAACCGCAAGCTCATGGGTGGTTAAAATTGGCTGTTGTTGTTGCGCATCAACAACGGCAACCAATGGCGGGATGGCGGCTAATAATTGTCTGGAATACGCATGTTGTGGCTGCTGATAAAACTGCGTTGCGGTTTGGTGTTCAACACATTTGCCATGTTTAAGCACGATAATATCGTTGGCGAGTTGTGACACAATGGCTAAATCGTGACTGATAAAAAGCAAACTGGTGCGGTGCTGACGTTGAATTGATTTTAACAACGTGAGTATTTGCGCCTGCAATGTGACATCTAAAGCGGTTGTTGGCTCATCGGCAATAATCAGTTGTGGCTCACAACAAATCGCCAAGGCGATCATCGCGCGCTGCCGCATACCCCCAGACAGTTGATGCGCATAAGCATTAAATACGCGCTGCGGATCTTTAATCCCTACTTCGTGCAAATATTCTTTTGCGCGCGCAGCAGCTTGGTTTTTTTTACAAATACGGTGACAACACAACGCTTCTTGAATTTGGTAACCGATAGTAAACACAGGATTAAATGCACTCATGGCATCTTGAAAAATCATGCCGATTTTTGAGCCGCGCACTTGACGCATTTGTTGCTCGGAGCGCAACAATAAATCTTCGCCGTGAAAAATAATCTCACTGTGACGCGCGACACGTGCTGCAAAAGGCAATAACTGCATAATTGATAATGCTGTTAAACTTTTACCACTACCAGATTCACCAACTAATGCCACACACTCGCCTTGCGGCACGGTAAAACTTAACTCATCAATAACTACTTTTTGCTGCTCCTTGCCTGGGAAAAACACCTTAAGATTTTTAACCGTTAGCATTATTGTTCCTTTAAATTTGGATCAAGCGCATCACGCAACGCATCCGCCAACAAATTGGCACACAACACCAAACCAAACATAAAAATCAACGCGGCTAATAATGGCCACCACACAATGGGTTCACGCGCTAATTCTAAACGTGAGCTGTTAATCATATTTCCCCAACTCATGGTGGTGGGATCAACCCCCACTCCGACATACGACAACACCGCTTCAGCTAACACCAAACCGCTAAAATCTAAGACCACCGTAATTAAAATAATATGAATCACATTTGGCAATAAATGCCGCCATAATATTTTAAAGCGAGCCACACCTAATACTGTTGCTGCTTGAATGTATTCTTGTGTCTTAAGTTTCAATGTTTCAGCACGCAATAAACGACACAAACTGGCCCAACTGGTAATACCTAAAATAAAACACAACGCTAACAAGCGTGCATCCGCGCGCTGCGTAATAGTGGGGAAAAGAGTCGGATGCGCTGCAATATACACCTGCATTACCAATACCGAAGCAGAAATTAATAACACGCCGGGAATCGAACTCAACGTGGTATAGAGATACTGAATCACATCGTCTACCCAACCACTGAAAAATCCCGCTGTTAATCCCAACAATATTGCTAACGGCAACATAAAAATGGTAGTCAAAATACCAATTAATAAACCGGTGCGAATGCTTTTAATTGCCTCATAAAACACATCGCGACCAATTTTATCAGTGCCAAAAATGTGATAGTACTGTGCTAAATTAATTGTTATGGCGATGACAATGCACAGCATACAAAAAGTAATAACAGCAGGACGCCATGCGGTTTGTGTTTTAGCTGCAATGAATTTTTGCCAATTTATTTTAATCTTTTTAACGCCGGCGCAAAGCAAACCTAGCATTATTATTAATCCACTAAAGAAAATTCCCTCTAACAAACCCAACACACTCCGCCACACCACATCCCAATTGCGTTGAGTCACGCTATGAACGTGTTGCGCCACATGTTGTAAAGCTTGCTGTGATGAAATGGTATAAAGATGCGAGGCAAACGGCGCTGAATAGGTTTTTTCGTCTGGGTGTTGCAGCGGCGCGAGCAACAAATCCAGCAAAGACACAAACTGCGCTTGACGTTGAAAGTGCACACAATCCAATAACCCAATTATAAAATAAGCGCCTAAAACCACCATACAAATCATAGCTATGCGACTGGCCACTAAACGTCGCCATGTTTCGCGCCAATGTGGTTGTTGTGCTGCCCAAATAAAACAGCCCAACGACAACAATAAAAAAAACCACACCAACCAATCCGTTATAAGCAGATGCAATTGCACTAGGACTCCTTACCTAAACGCACACGCGGATCAAACAGCGTGTATGAAATATCAGTTAAGATTAAACCAACAATGTAGAGTAACGTACCTAAAAACACCATCACCCGCACAATTTCAAAATCTTGTTGTTGTATCGCATCAATCGTATAACTGCCTAAACCGGGCACACCAAAAAATGATTCCATGATTAAACTGCCTAAAAATAACATCGGAATCACCACCACAATACCTGTTAGAATCGGTAACATGCCGTTTTTCAACACGTGTTTAAACAGCACTTGCACCGGCGATAAACCTTTGGCTCGGGCGGTACGTACATAATCCTTATGCAGCTCCTCTAAAAAAATAGTGCGATACCAACGCGTACCGGCACCAATGCCACTAATTACGCCAATCATTACCGGTAAAATTAAAAACTTAAACGCATGCCAACCTTCTTGATAACCCGATATCGGCACCCATTGCAACATTTTTGCAAACACAAATTGACCGATAATGACGTAAAACAAACCGGATATCGACATCATTACTACACAAATAAACATGGTAAAGCGATCAAACAAACTGGCACGAAACAGCGCCACAAATAACGCTAATGAAATATTTAACAATAGCCCCACTAATAAAGTGGGAACAGCCAATGCCAAACTTGGCCACATGCGTTGCCAAATGTCTTGACCAATATCGCGTCCTTGATCGGATTTACCAAACTGAAAACTAAATAATCCTACTGACTTAATATAAAATAATGTATCACGTAATGTGTTTACGCCATGTTGTGATGGATTGTAAAACAATGGCTTGTCATAGCCATGTTGTTTTTTCCATGTCTCAACTTGTTGCTGCGTAACGTGGCGTTCGCCCAAATGGATGCGCGCCATGCTGTCTGGTGTGTTCACCATAAAAAATAAAGCAAAAGTAATTAAATTCACACCGATTAAAATAGGTATAGCATAAAGAATTCTTCTGGCTAAATAACGTAACATCACATCACTCGCGTTTTATATTGGGTTGTTTTTCACGGCGTCGGTAAACAATAATTAAGGGCACAATCGTTGCCAATAAAAATATAATTAATACAAATAAAGGCCAAAATATTGGTTTATTCCATTCATTGCGCAACTTATCGCGCAAATGGGGATTAATTTTTTGGTATTTTAACGTGTTAGAAGCCACCGCATGCAACGGCTGTTTTTCACTCCATTGATGCGATAAAGTAAACTGAATGGGATGAAATCCCCACAACCACGGGCTGTCTTCACGCACAATTTTTATTAGCTCGTTTATTTTGGCTTGGCGATTGGGACCATCTGGCAGCACACGAATTTGCTCAAACAGCGCATCCACTTTTTTATTTGCATAATTTGTAGCGTTCTCGCCACCCTTACCCACTTTAGCGTTAGGCCCATATAATAAAAATAAAAAATTCTCAGGATCGGGATAATCCGCGTGCCAGCCCCAGGAAAAAATTTGCGCCTTACCAGTACGCACTTTATCCTGGAAGCGATTGTATAACGTGGCGCGAATATTCAATTCAATGCCTAATTTTGCAAATTGTTTACGTAGCCAATTAAAATGCGCTTTATCATCTGGGCTGCCGGTTGTGGCCACATCGTAATTTAAAATCAGCGGCTTATTCGTTTTAGGATCAATACCATTCGGGTAGCCTGCCTCACGCAATAATTTTTTTGCTTGCGTCAATGTTTGACGTTGCGGCATGCCTTCAAACCAATCATAGATATAAGGGTTCATGCCCTGCTGCCCTACCTCATAACCAAAAATACCAGGTGGAATTGGCCCTTGCGCTGCCACACCGCGTCCATTTAAAAAAATCGAAATGTATTCTTCATAATCAAATGCGATACCAATGGCGCGTCTTAGTTTTTTTTGTTTTTCGCTATACCCACCTACAACAGGATCTAACATATTAAAACCAACGTAAAACACGCTAGGCTCAATGGTGGTTTGTAATCGAATGCCTTTTTGTTGCATCGACTCGGTTAGTTCAGGAAGGCCTTTTTTATCTAACCGAATGGCTTGATCAAAACTGTCTGAAGCCACACCGGATTTATCATAATACCCTTGCAAAAATTTATTCCAACGCGGAATACTTTCTTTGTCTAACACAAAAATCACTTTATCAATTAATGGCAACGTCAGCTTTGTCCCAGGATACACTTCACCATGAAAATTGGGATTTTTAACTAACACCATGCGCTTATTGGGATTGTTTTCTGCTAATAAATAGGGACCAGTGCCGACCGGATACCAATCCAATGTAATATTCTTTTTTTGCAACCCTGGCTGTGAATAAAACGCATCGGCCTGCCAGGGAATAGGCGCAAAAAAGTTCATAGCTAACCAATACTTAAATTGTGGGTACTTGCCGCGTACGGTAATTTGATAGCTATAACGGCTTATTTGTTTAACCCCGCTTAATGGAAATTTTCGCAAATCAATAAATGTTTGCTGTGGATGTTGTTTTATATAAGCGGAAACAGCTTTTGAAAACTGCTTCATACCCACAATATAGTGACTCATAAAACCAAAAATTGGTGATTGCACTTTGGGTGAGGCCAAGCGTTTTATCTCATAGACGTAATCTGCTGCAGTTAATTCGGCACTACCGCTATTTTCAAAGCTGTTCAGATCGGTAATGTTTGCCAGCTCACTGGGAGTTAAGTCACGATTTTTAGCAATAAAACAAGGATGCGGCTGGTAACGAATGTGTGGCTTAATGGTAATCGTATAAACGGTCGCGCGCTTGCCTTGATGGCTTGTGATTTTTTGTTGCGGTAGTTGCGTTGCAGTCAGTGCTGTTAATTGGTAAGGGCGCTTTAGAAAATGATATTGCAGTGGCGGCTCATAAATCTGTGCGATAATCGCAATCTCGCCTGAAGAGTAGGCCCGAGCTGGGTCTAATGTCTTAGGCACACTCGTAAAAGCCGCGTAGCTAACCGTCTCGTTAGTAGTGGCCAAGTGAGGATTATTCCAAGCTGCAAAAGCTGAAAATACCAAACCCAGTAGTACCGCCGTAACAACATTCCTTGTCGTATCTTGCCTCATCTCATCATTCTACCTGCTGCCGAACTTTATCGCACGTCGATTGATATTCGCCTTTTTAAATGCAGTGTGTATAGAATAAGTAACAAGAAGGCTAGAAGCCCGCATTGCTACGGCTTTTACAGGAGAATTATATGCAACGACGGATCGTTATTACACTGCTCTTATGTGGTTGCTTCAACTTAGGGCTGAGCCTGAACAACGAAAACAGCATTTTGGTTGCCAAACTGCCGCCAAACTGGAAGATGGTTACCAATAAAAAAACCGCTGACTTAACGCTGCTGGAATACATTCCTCGACATGAAAAGCCCGGCGCGCACACGCAAATCATTGCGCAAGTAATACTGCGCAATCCAGATCAAACTGAGCAAAGCTTTATTGCTTATCACGAAAAGAAAATAGCGGCCTTTGTGCGCTTAGGTTGTGAAATCAAACCCAGCCCTTCCTTTCAATTTAATAACCTTAAATCACCGCATGAAGTGTTTATCTATGAATGCGCTAAAAATAATACCAGTGGTTTAGATATTATTGTCAACGCCAAAAATACCAGTATCTACGATTTAATGTATGAAGTGCGCACAGCAAAATTAACGCAACAAGATGTTTCAAACGCCAAAACCTATTTAAACGATTTTAAAATTTGTTACGACAATGATCTGCTGTGTGAAAAGTAACAGTGTAATATTTAATGTCCCACATCCGCTTCATCAATCAATAAATCCGTTTGTTGCTGCACAATTTTGCGAAATTCAAATGGTTTGGGGATATTAAAATAATGATCCTTGGTACCGCCGGTGCCAATAATAACCAACGTGCCATAACTTAAAATGCGCCCGGTGATGGTTTGATCGACATTGATTCCTTCTAATTTACGCAAAAAGATTTCCAGCGCCCGGCGACTAATCCACCCTTCTTTCATAATCACGCGCCGATCCGTTACGGCATACTCCGAAAACCGATACAATATATAAGCCCTAACAAACCAATAAGCAAAAATCACTAAGGCGATTAAACCCAAAGCGTTCATCAATGAAAGGTTATCAAAGAGCGCAAAATTCATGTGATACATAGAACTAAAATGCCAAAATAAAATAGCAATAATCAATGCGGCTAATGAGGGAGCAAACACAATCCAATGTGGTCGCGTAAAATAAATTAATTTTTCATCGTGCAGCAAGGTTGAATCAATATAACGCTCCATAAATACCTCTTTGTGATTGCCTCTATTCTACTGCATGCTTTATCAATTTGCTTGCGTTGAATCGCGCCACTGGAATTGGCGCGATTAAGGAGCCATACAATTACGTGGCGCAACTTGCACTGGTTGCCTGCTTGATCCTGAGACAGCGCCAAACATACCTGCTGCTGCCATAGAGGGTTGTTGAAGTGCTCGCAAACAATCAGTAAAAACACCAAATCGATAGAATACGCCAAACTCCTCTTCTGACATCAAAGCACGAAATAGATCGACCCCGCCCAGCAATTGAAAAACATTCTTTAATTCATCTTTTGCATTGAGTTTAGAAAAAACCAGCTTTTTGAGCATGGCCACGAATCTTGGCAAATGCTCAGGCGTTATTGCGTTCTTAATCCGGTTACCAAAATCAACTAAACTTTCGTTCATTTCTTTATGAAGAAATTCGAGTTTGCCATCACATGATTTTTTAAACGCTTTGAATTTTTCGTTTTCAGGAATAGCGAATCCCCTTGCCGTAAAATCAACCAAACGTAGCCACTTGGAAGGATCTGCTAAAAATTCCGTCTCATCACAAGGTAATAATTTTTCGCTCTTAGCACAATCAACAGCCCCTTGTATGG
>JBGTHB010000100.1:0-6141 GCA_041746415.1 Coxiellaceae bacterium
AAATGTATTTTATTATATGTCAATTAAAGCCCCTTTGCTTGATCATGTCGGTAATGTGGTTGGCATTATTGGATCAACACTTGACTTAACTGTAGAGCAAAATGAAAAAGACTTCTTGCTTGAAAAAAAGAAACAGGCAGAAGTTACACTGGAAAAAATTATTTCTTTGCTTCCTGGGCATGTTTATTGGTTGAATTGTGATGGTGTGTATCTTGGCTGTAATCAAAAACATGCTAAATTTGCAGGCTTGGATAGCTCACATGATATCGTTGGTAAACGAAATTCAGATTTACCATGGAAAAATGATGCTGATTCTCTTGATTGTGTGAATAAAAAAATTATGAAAAATGGTGTGGCAGAGACTATAGAAGAGGTGCATGTAACTCAGGATGGCAAAAAAGAAATTTATTGGTCACAGAAAGCTCCGCTAATTGGCGATGATGGTCAAGCCCTTGGTATGTTAGGTGTATCATTAGATATTACTAAGCTAAAAGAAACAGAAAATGAACTAGAAAAAAACAATCAAGAAAAAACGGAATTTATTGCAGCTCTAAATAATATATTGCGTTCGAAAGTGAATGCCATTTCAATGATGGTTGATTTATTGAAGAAAACGAATTTGGTTGAAAAGCAAATTGAATATCTTAATTTATTGCAACAGGCGAATTCTGAAATACCAGGCGATTTAGTGTTTGCTGCTGATTACGCTAAGCTCGATTCGGGTGAAATTGAATTGTATGCCGAAGAATTTAATTTGCTGGATTTGGTTGAATCCCTTTCCAATGGCTTTTATCGACAAGCGAGCGCAAAAGAGATTACGTTTGCTATTAATTATGCTGATTTGCCAGGGGTGGTGATCAATAATTCCGTTACTCAGCTTCGGGAAATCATGAAAGCCATTGTGTCGCATTCCATTGAATATACGCATGAAGGTGGTGTTGCGCTTTCTTTTTCTGTTACTAAAAATAATAAAAGCCATTGGGTGGAAATTCATATTCAAGATTCAAGTGCGGGTTTCAGGCAAGATTATTTGGATAATATTTTTTCGCTATCGGATGCCAATAAAACGGATACAGACTATCCCAATTTGTCGATGCGCATGGCGTTTTGCAAGAAAATGCTGGATAAGATGGGCGGTTCGATTGCGGTAACGAATAACAAAAAAACGGGCAGTACGTTTACGATTACACTGCCGGTGAGTAACATTTTCCCGTTAAGCAAAGAAGAAGCGATGCTAACAAAGGCGGCAAATGTACATCGCTATGTATTAATTGATGAGGATGCTTACACAATTGATTCGATGAAAAGTGTGTTGGATGAAGCGGCATTGCGTGTTGTATCGCCTGCCGAATCCATTAAAAAAGTTAAAGCCCTTGTCAATCGGCCAGATGATTTAGATATGATATTGATGGATCAGTCTCTTTTGAAATCGCATCCTCAATTGTTGAATTCATTATTAGATATTATAAAAGGACAAGATACGTTAATTATCGTCTTTGCGGATGAAACAACGGCCTATCGATCCGAGCTTAAACAGTCACACCAAATCATGAGCATCACTAAACCATTAAAATGGTCTCGCTTTTATAAAGATCTCCTGTCTTGTTGGGATGCGTTTAATCAACCGGCTTTGAAGGTGTTGTCGGTTGAAGATGATCCAATTTGTCAAAAAGGCATTGAGTTCGTTTTAAAAGAATTAAAATGCGACGTGGCAACTGTTGGATCAGGTGAAAAGGCTTTAGCGACTTTAAAAGAAAATAACCAATATGATGTGGTGTTTTTGGATATCGGTTTGCCAGGTCAAAATGGATTAACCACAGCCACTGCGATTAAAGAAGCGCTGGGTGATGACAGCCCCTTATTGGTCGCGTTAACTGGCCTCACCCGAAAAGTCGATCTCGACATGCTCTACGATTCCGGTCTTTTTTTTGCGGTGCTTGAAAAACCAGCGGCCGTCAAAGATGTCGAAGACGTCTTGTTGCGAATTAGAGAATAGAAGTCTATTAATTATTCTGCGTGATATCTAAGTTTGCCCAGAGTCTTAACACCGGGGCAAATTGAGTGCTTTTTATATTTTCCAATAGTAACGGCTTGGCCTGTGATTTTTGATTAGTGGCAACCGCATCAAAACTGGTTTCTTCACGACAGATTAATTGCCGGCAAATTAATTGGTGATTTTCTTGCTCGATGATGTAGGGCCGCTGATCGAGTGTAGTGCACTCTGTTCGAGGTAGCCAAATGCCACCCACAATATCACCTTTATAATAGTAAGGTTGCATTGCACCATCTTCAATGGTTAAGAAAACGGCGTTCTCATATTGTTTGCAAAATGCCTCGACCTCATGCGAGCGCTTTTCAGCGTACTCTTTGAAAGTTAAATCGGTGAATTTTATGTTTGAATCAGCAAATGCCTGGGTGGGTTCTGCGCCTTGTCCATAGAGCAGCCAACTGACCCGGCAGTCTATGCCATCTTTTTTTAACGCCATGCTGAGTTTCATAGCGCCACTTTCGGTGAGTGTGGTCCTGGAAGGGGATTCCCAGTTTTTCAATGTGTTTAGAGGGATACCATATTTTTTGGCAAAGTCTTCGGCGGTTAAGCTCAGCAGCTGCCTAACGGCCTTTAGGCGCACTGAGCGCCCCATTTTCATCTCTGTTTCGTTGTCTTTTGGTATAGCGCTCATTCTTTTCCATAGAATCAATAAGTTAGAAATATTCCAGTCGTATTAACTCATTTTATCCTTAATTTCCAACCAGTTATAGGTCAAACCTTGAAAAGTGTTAAAAGTGTTATTTATATTGACACAAGCAACACTTTTTGTTTTAATTGTATACAGATTAACAAGAGTAAATCGTCTACATGGAGGTCTAAATGAGTGCATACAAAAGAACCAGTTTAACAAATATCCCCGTCGTTTCTATGGAGCAATTCCATAACTGGGTAGCCATCTTACTATTTGAGAAAGCCAATCGATGCGTCCCAAGCGAAATGGAAATACGAACAGTCGAAAATAAAATTCAATCTATTTTCGATGAATTGCTAAACGTTAAATAAAGAATATTGAGGAGACCTTAGGCACCTTGAAACCACGCTTCCTATCGGGGTGCCTTTCAGGAGAATAAAGTTGTGAAACAAGTAAATACAATAAGGAATGAAATCATACTTCCAGCCGCAAGAGAGTTTGTTCGTTGTGAGCACTATGATCAATTGCTGTCATTAGAGGAAGTCGCACAGCGAGCGAACATTCCTTACGCTGAATTATGGCGAACCTATCAGAATACGGAATTTTTATTAGCGGAAGTAATTGTTCATTTAAATCAGCTGTGCGATGAGGTGATTTTTTCGCGCATTCATGGTCGTGACAAAGAGAATGAGTCAAAACCCATTGCGCGCTTTACTAAATTATTTCGTCGCCTGCTTTGTGTATATCCAGAAATGCTGCTGTTGTTTAAACTGAATTTCAGCACAATTACCTACACTTTTTTAAATAATGTGTTAGAAGAGTTCTATTCGGGTTTTGAGTCACGCTTAGCCATTGTGTTGCATCAATCTGGCGTCGGAGTAGAGGCCAACAAAATAGCAAGAAAATATTTAGATTTTCTAAACAGTCGAGCGATTGAGCATTACCCATCTGAACTGGATGAATTTATTGAGTCATCAGAAGAGTATTTACTTAGTAGTGTTTCTTTTGTCGAAAAAGAGATAGCAGGATTTAATTCTTTTCAACCCGCGAAATTTCAAGAAGTTAAAGTTGATCTTAGTATTGAAGCGAATGATTTAGAGTGCACAAACAACGTAATCAAAGATCAAAAAGAAATTATTTTAGAGCTGCTATCCGAAATTAATCGCATGCGAAACTTTTGTATTAGCGTTGAGTATAAAAACAAAATCAATAAAAGTATGGCTGATTTTTACAAGCATTTATTCAAGGTTTGCAAAAGAAAATATCAAGAATGTATGGGTGTCGAGAGCGCGGAGCTTTATTAAATAGATTTGTTTTAACAAAAAAAGAGTTCGGATATGGATGCATTAAAAGAAAAACAATTACAGTTTTCATCGTTGGTAGAAAATCTATTGAATCAAAATGGGTTAACACCAGTGAAGGTGGCTCATCAGGATCTTTTGCTTGAGTTGATTCATGTTTATAGTTTTAGCATTGAGCAGATTTCAAAAGAAACGAGTGTTAAGGAAAATTGTTTAAGTTCACTTGCAGCTGGTACTTTAGACAGAATCACCTTTTCAGAATACAGTCGATTATTGTGTTTTTACTGTTTTATGCAGACTAAACGCGAGTCTGCTGCTACGAATCATGAGCGATCTCTTGTCATGATCCAGCGGTGGCAAGATGCAGTAGGATCCGTCCCTTTAGGTATTTACACAAAAGATAAAAAAATTACAAATCATAAAAAGAGATTTTTTCATCGTTATTATGTTTGTAAAAAAGAAGGCGTGTATCTGACAGAGCAGGAACATACGCTTGCATATTATTTCTTAAATACAGATAAAACCTATAAAACAATTGCTAATGACTTGAGTTTGTCGCCTCGAACGGTTGAATATTATGTGCAAAATCTAAAAATCAAGCTAGGGGCAAAAAACAAAGAAGTTCTCAAGAAAAAATTGCGAACGATTAGGCATCTTATTCGTATTTAAAGCAGGAGAGAGTGAATGACAAGTTCTAGCGAAATAAAACTCAATGCGCGTGAAAAAATGCTCCTTGAGGCAATTCGATTAAATCTTGATTTTGAACAAATAGCTCGAAAAATACGTTTATCGGTGCGAACGTTGAAGCAATACTATTTAAAAACGTTGATGCTTAAATTGAAATGTGAGTCGATAGAACAGTTGCGGGTTAAAATATAAAAATAATAGAGGTTGTGATGAAGATAAAATATTTAATGGTTTCATTGTTGATGTGTGGCACTAATACAATGGCATTTTCTGCTGATGCAGCTCCAATGACATCGTATGATTTGGATAAGACGCATTTAATGAGTGTCGTTAAAGCGAGCGGGCTGAATCCAACGGCGTTTAAATCAGCTTTGCACGCTTATTCATGGGCCAGATCACATCATGAATTAGGGGCAAATAAAGATGTGCTCACCATTATTGATTTTACGTTGCCGTCTTACGATAAGCGATTGTGGGTGGTCGATTTAGAAAACGATAAAATTCTATTAAATACGTACACCACGCAAGGGCGAGATTCTGGGTTAACATATGCAACTCGATTTTCTAACGAAGTTGGCTCTGATGAATCAAGCCTTGGTCTTTACGTCACGTCTGGTGAGTTCGTAGGTCATCATGGCACAGCGATGAAAATCGAAGGATTGGAGCCTGGAATTAACAATAACGCGTATCAACGCAACGTTGAAATTCATTCGGCAAATTACGTCACACAACAATTTATCAGTGAGTATCACCGCGCAGGCCGTAGCTTAGGTTGTTTTGCCGTATCACCCAAAATTAAAAATAAATTGTTAGGTGATATACAAGGTGGCAGCGCTATTTTTGCGTATGCGACACCTGAGCTAAATGATCCAATTGCTAGGGCGTAATAAATGAAGTTTATTTATGTATCAATACTGTGTGTTGTGTTTTTTATAGATGCACTAATGCACTGTTTTTCGGGTCAGCACTGTTTAAACCAAAACGAAGCAGATGTGACAAGCCCAAAAGCGCACAAACCTGTTTTAGTGGAGCCACTAAAATACACATCTTTAAAAAATACAAAAGGGTTTGCTGAACGCGTTGATTACCTAGTACCCGACATTTCAGACAAGCAATCCAATGCGTTGGAAAAACACGTGGAAAAGCAACTCAAGGAACAGAAAATCGAAGCTAATTAAGAATAAGCTGAAAAAAGCAATAGAGGAAAGAATATGCTCGCTAAAATGATAAACAAGCTAAAAAAGTCGGTCACTAAGCCTTCAGCAGTTAATGACATACCAATTACAGTTCTGTGCGCATTAACGATGCTGCGATTTAGCACAAAAGAGCTTTATGGGCTAAGTATGCTTCTCACATTAATTATCGTTATCGCTTTGACGATGTTTTTTTCGTTGTGCACTATTAAATTGCCGCACGCTTTCCCTTATGGGTTATGCCTATATTTCACTGTGATTTTAAGTGCGCTGATCTAC